>JALYIF010000296.1 GCA_030775925.1 Vulcanimicrobiota bacterium
CTCGAGGGGCCTCCCGCTCCGCCGCGAGAGCTGATTGCGCGTGCGTACGCCGGCGCGGGCGAGATGGATACCGGGACGGTCTCCGAGGTGATTGGGGCACTCGACGCTTTGGGTGCTCAAGAGGCGACTCGGGAGTCAGCCGCCAAACATCTGGCCGTCGTGCAACGCGCGCCCTTCGGGCCCGTTCGCGACTTTTTGCTGTACCTGCTTCCTGTCGCTGCATCGACCGAGGAGACCATGCGCTCATGAGCGTTTCTCGCGCCAATACGGCTTCCAGGCTGGATTCATCGCCGGCCATGCGATCCGATTACTGGAAGCTGGCAGCGCTGCTGGCAGTCGGCTTCATCCTTCGGCTGATTTTTATGCATGACGACGGGTTTAAGAATGACGTCGCATCGTTTGAAGGGTGGGCCTTAACGCTTGCGGCGCATCCGTTGCACGATTTTTATGCTAAGGCGGGCTTTGCAGACTATCCCCCAGGCTATTTTTACGTGTTGTGGTTTATCGGCCACATCTATGAGCCGCTCAAGGGTATGGATAGCGGGTTCAACTTGCTGCGGTATTTGGTGAAATTTCCAGCGGTGATCATGGATCTGGTCGTCGGTACGACCATCTATCATGTCGTGCGCCGTTTTGCAGATTACCGTTGGGCCCTCGGTGCCGCCGCGCTCTACCTTTTAAATCCCGCGACGATCTTTATCTCCGCATCGTGGGGCCAAATTGATTCCATTGCCGGTGGCTTGGGGCTAATCGGGCTCTATTTGATGCTGCGCTCCGATGATGAAGATGATCGCCGCGCAACCCAGTTCATCGTTGTTGCCTGGTTGGCACTGGCTTATTCGCTCTTGATCAAACCGCAGGGCGCGCTCCTCGTACCGCTCTTTCTTGCTTTTGCGTTTGCCAATCCGGCGCGGCGGACCATGCGTCTGCGTGCCGCAGCCTTTGGCATCGCCGGTTCGCTCGTGCTCGCGTGGCTCGCGGCCCTGCCGTTTCATCCGACGGCAAATCCGGTTGCGCTCTTTACCTGGTTGTTTCAGCGATATCAGTACGGCGCGGGCGTGTACGCGGTGAATTCGGTAAACGCGTTCAATCTATGGACCATTCGGTATTCATTTTGGCAGCCGGATAACAGCATCGTGCTGTTCTTTCCGCAGTATCTCTGGGGCGTGCTCCTCCTGGTGGCCGCCACCGTGCTCATCTTGTTGCGTTACCTGCAGGCCGGAACCCAGCGCGCGCTTTTAGAATCGGCAGCGTTGCTTACGCTGGCCTTTTTTATTCTGTCCACGCGCATGCACGAGCGGTACGTTTTCGATGCGCTCTTGTTTTCATGCCCGCTCGTTTTTGCCGGTCGCAGGTATGTTGTTGCCGCGCTAATTCTAAGCGTCACGCTTTTCACCAATTTGCTGTACTCCATGCAGTACATGACCGTGATGGACAAGCACCTGCCGCTCGATGCAACCAATCTGTGGCCGCTGATCACGCGTCCGATGTCGCTAGCCAACGTGGCGGTATTTTTTCTTCTTGGATACGTCTTTTTAGGTTCATCCGAACAAACGGAGTCGCTGTCAGATCGTACTGCTCCCGCCCTTGAGGACACGACCCAAGACGATGTGGCCGCTCGCAGTTGGTTTGATCCGCGCGAGGGCCTGTCTACTATGCGGGCGCTCGATTATCTGTGGGCCGCCGGGTTAGGCATCATTTCATTTGTCTTATCGCTTGTGGGCTATTCACGCGTTTCGGAAAAAGTGTTCGATGAAATCTATTTTGCAAGAGCTGCCGAAGAGTACCTCAAGCATTGGTACATTTACGAAAACACGCACCCGCCCCTGACCAAACTGCTCATCTCGCTATCGGTTTGGATGTTCGGCGGCCTCGCACACGGGGATAACGCCGCCGGTTGGCGGTTCCTGGATGTGGTTTTCGGCGCACTGACGGTATCGCTGCTCTACATTTTTGCAAAACGCATTACGCGCTCGTCGCTCTTCTCAGCGATTGCGGCAGCGTTACTGCTCTTTGACGGCATGCACTTCGCCCAGTCGCGGATTGCAACACCGGAAGCCTTCGTCGGGTTCTTTTCACTCGCGACGATCTACACGTTCTACCGCTACTGGATCGCATCGCAAGTGCGGACGGCTCAAGAAGTCGATGGGAGCCAACTCCGAACCCGCTTGCTCGGCACGGCAGCGTGCCTGGCCTTGGCCATTCTCGGCATCGCGATACGCTTTCCAAACGAAACGGTCACCGCAAAATTCGTCGGAACCATTATCGCTTTTGCCGGGCTCTATCTGCTGTTCCGGGGCGTCATCTTGCCGCGCTTTTTTCCCAGCGCTCGCACGTTTATCGCCTACCCCGACGGTACGACGGTGAAGTGGGATGGCGCCCGGCAAGCGCTGCATGCGCCGGACGGTGGCTCCCTTGATTCCGCAAAGGGCACGGTGGTAGCCGGCGATCTTTCACAAAACGTGCGAGGTGCGCTGATACTGAGCGATGGCGATCTCACCTCAATCTATCGTAAAGACGGTTCACTTGAATATGCGACGCCGATTGCTACGGCGCGGTATACCGAGATGGGCACGACCATCGAGGCAGAGCCGGTGGATTTTGGGAAACCAAAACTTTGGCTCGCACTGTTTGCCCTGTCGATAACCTGCTTGATCACGAGCAAGTGGTACGGGGTGATGATTTATCCCGCCGCGCTGGGCATTATTGCTTGGGTCTGGGCGCAACCGTATGTGAGTTCGTTCGTGCGAGCATATCTTGGGCGCCGGCGCCATCCGGCGCGCTGGGGAAATCCGTTTGGATTTCCGCTCGACGTCGTTGTCTCAACCTTAGTATTTGTGGGCGGCTTGATCTACTTTAGCGCGTACACTCCGCAATTCATCGGACTCTCAGATCAGCCTACGTCGGCGCCCCGGGCGTACACGTTTAGCGATGTCGTGAGCATGCAGCAGCAGATGTACGATTATCATGCCCACTTGGTTGCCGACCACCCCTACAAATCGGTCTGGTGGCAATGGCCGCTCGACATGCGCCCGATCGCGTACTATTGGAAAGATTCGCGCAAACCGTCTGAGGCCAACAACGAGGCTGCGTGCTGCGTCTCGGAGATTACCTCCCTTCCCAATCCGCTCATCCTTTGGTTTGGGCTCTTTTGCGTGCCGTTCGTTGGGCTACTCGCGTACCGCGAGAAAAACAAGGGGTATGTGCTGCTTGTCGCGGCCTATCTCTTGCAGTGGCTCCCGTGGATCCGATCGCCGCGCATCTCGTTTGCGTACCACTTTTATGTTGACATTGCGCTTATCTGCCTATGCAATGCAATCGTGCTACAGCGGTTATGGAACTGGCGCTCCCCTTCGGGCTCTGCCTTGGTGGGTCGGATTGTAACGGGCGGCTACGTGGCCGCGGTGGCCGGAGCGTTTATCTTCTTCTATCCGCTGTTGGCAGGCGTGCCGATGCCATGGTACGAGTGGCACTGGCGGACGCTCCCATGGATCATGCAGAACAATTGGATTTAACCGGCTTTTTACAATTGCCGAGGAGAAGAGGCCGCCCGGATTAAAAGACACGCTCATCATGAAGTTACTGACTTTAGCTATTTCCGCATTCTGCGCGTCCGTTTTTCTCGCCCCAAGCACGGCTGCCGCGGACGCACCTCCGATCCGGCATCTCGAGTATTCCTTTTCGATCGGGATCAGCACATCGCAGACGGTGCAGGCTTTCGGCAATCAGGGAAACTCCACGAACGCGGGCAATAGTGACGCTGGCACCATCGCGGTCGACGTCGTCCAAAAAGGTACGGACGGCTCGCTGGTGGTGAAGGTCAGCGAGACAGCCAAAAACACCCGTTCAGCAAAAGAAGTCTTATGCGCCGTCTACGGTGGGACGATCCAAATCATCTGTCCCTCTGACGCAAAGATCAATGAAGAAGAGATGGCGGTATTGCGGACCGTTGGGATCGGTTTCGTGCAGCCGGCGCAGTTTGACGCGCAGCACCATTGGAAGGTCGTCACCGATTCGGCCGATTTCAACGAAACGACCGACTTTACGGCAACTGGAGCGGTCACCGGGATTATGAAAATTTCCGAGAGCCGCGTCACCAAAAACAAGGGCGCGGCCGGGCGTTCTGTCGCGACTGATGGCACCATCCTCTATAACTATCCGATGACCGTCCCCACGGAATTGCACGAGCAGGCCGTTCAGCGCGTGCAACAAGGCATGCAGTACGAGTCCGTCACCACCCAGATCGACCTGAAGTTGGTCACCGACTCTATGGCCAAGGCGGGATAAGGCCCTCCCTTAGGAGCCGGGTAGTCCGGGGTCGAAGCGGCTCACAACGCATTTTTTGGGGGACTTTACACTGTCCGGTCATTCCAAGTGGCATAATATCAAGTTGCGCAAGGGCAAGGTCGATGCGCAGCGCGGCGCCTTATTCACGAAAATCAGCAAAGAGATCATTCTCGCGGCTAAATCGGGCTCGCCCGATCCCGAGGCGAATTATCGCTTAAAAATGGCGGTTGAAAAAGCGCGAGAGAATAACATGCCCCAAGACAATATTAAGCGAGCGATCTCACGAGCCAATGGTTCGGAGGCAAAAGAGATTGAGGAGTTGCGTTACGAGGGGTACGGTCCTTCGGGCGTGGCCGTTGTGGTTGACGCCGCCACGGACAACAAAAATCGGACCGCCTCAGAGCTGCGTTATGTCTTTAGCCGCAACGGCGGCACGTTCGGCGAGACGGGAACCGTCGCGTGGATGTTTGATGCTGCCGGCATTATTGAGATTGATCCGCAAGGGAAATCTGAAGATGCATTTACCGAAGCCTGTCTGATCGAAGGTGTCGTGGACGTCGAATTTGGAGATCCGGCAAGCGTATATACCGAACCAACCTCGGTTACCTCAACTCGCGATGCGTTGCATTCTGCCGGCCTTAAAATTAAGGACGCGCATCTTGGTATGCGACCCAAGACCAAAATCGCGCCTTCCGGTGAGGAGCTCTCAGCAGCATTGCAGTTTCTCGACGCGCTTGAAGATCATGAAGACGTACAACGGGTTTTCTCGAATGTAGAGCTCACCGACGCCGCGCTGGAAGCCTTGGTCTGAGCGCGATGATTACTGAATCCGAAGACGGGTACCGTAAACCGCGACGCGCGCGGGTCTGGCAGGAATATATTCCGCGCGACTGGCTCTTTCCGATTGCACTAGCCATCTTTGTTGGCATCATTGTGTGGTTTGGCCGCTCGATTCATGATTTTGCAATCCCAAGCTCCGCTTCGCT
>JALYIF010000297.1 GCA_030775925.1 Vulcanimicrobiota bacterium
GCTCAGGGTGACACAGTCGGCTCAGGGTGACACAGTCGGCTCAGGGTGACACGATCGCTCAGGGTGACAGAGTGTAATTACGCCGTTAGCGAGTCGATGTCGATGACGAAGCGGTAGCGGACGTCGCTTTTCAAAACGCGTTCGTACGCTTCATTGACTTTCTGAATCGGGATACGTTCGATGTCGCTTGCGATGCCATGCTGGGCGCAGAAGTCCAACATTTCTTGAGTTTCGGCGATGCCGCCGATACCCGAGCCGGCGAGTGTATGGCGCCCGCCGATTAGCGCAAACGCCGCAACCGGCACAGGATTACTCGGCGCACCGACCACGACGAGCGCACCGTCAATCGCAAGAAGTCCGAGATAGGCATTCCAATCCAACTCTGCGGAAACGGTGTTGATAATCAGATCGAACGTGCCGGCAAGTTTGGTAAACGTCTCCGGATCCGACGTCGCATAGTAGTGGTCCGCACCGAAGCGCTTTCCATCGGCTTGTTTGGAGAGCGTTTGGCTGAGCACCGTTACCTCGGCGCCCATCGCGTGCGCAAGCTTCACACCCATGTGTCCTAAGCCGCCCATGCCAACGATGGCAACTTTCTTGCCCGGACCCGCTTTCCAATGTCGCAGCGGTGAATAGAGGGTAATGCCCGCGCATAGGAGCGGTGCGGCGACGTCCAGCGACAATGCGTCGGGAACGTGCAATACGAAATGTTCGTCGACAACAACGCGCTCGGAATATCCGCCATAGGTCGGCGCATCGGTTCCGTCTTTTTCCGTGCCGTTATACGTCGGCGTGTTGTTCGCACAGTACTGTTCGAGCCCGCGCAAACACGCATCGCACTTGCGACACGAATTGACGAGGCAACCGACACCAACGCGATCGCCGACCTTGTGTTTGGTTACCGCGGAGCCCACTTCAGACACGATGCCCGCAATTTCATGGCCCGGCACCATGGGAAAGATCGAACCGTCCCATTCATCGCGTGCCTGGTGAATATCGGAATGGCAGATTCCGCAAAATTGAATATCGATCGCCACGTCGGTCGGCCGCAAGGCGCGACGCTCAAAGGAAAAGGGCTCGAGGGCCGCACCCGCCGATGCGGCGGCATAGCCCTGGGTCTTGATCATCGTCTTCATATTGTCTGGAAAACACTTACTGGCCCGAAGTTGCGCCTGGGTGTCCAAACAGGTGAAACATGCCCGAGCGGTCGAGCGTATGCCTCATATGATAAAACGTTTTGCTGCCGCGGCTTTGGCCACGGCTTTCCTCACGTCTGTGCCGCTGGCGGCACCCGCTGCAACCCCACCACCGGGGCAGCAAATTCAACAACTCGCGACCCAAACGTTCCGCGCGTTCCTCAACGAGAATCCGGCCTTCGGAACCTTCCTGGGCGATTACAGCCATGACGGGGAGCTGGGCGATCCGGGACCCGCAGGGATTAAGCGCGGGGAAGCCATTCTGGCCAAATTCGAACGCCAACTGAACGCCGTCGATATGACGCATGCGACACTGCACGATCGCAACGACATGAAATTACTGCGCGCGTTTATTATCGGCCAGCGTCGCAACGATGCCGACCAAATGAAAGGCACCGACCCCTCCGGCCCGCCCATGGCTATCGTCGGCTTGGCATTCACCATGATCCTGCACAAAGACGAGCAAGATCAAAGCGTTTGGTGGGATCACATGATCTCACGCTTAGAAAAAGCTCCGGCGTGGATGGCGGCGCAGAAGCCGCTCATTACCCATCCCGGCAAGCTCCAGGCGCAAGTTGCTTTACAGCAACTGCCGATGGCGCCGATGTTGTTCAAATACATTCTTGCTCCGATGGCAGCCGGATTGCCGCCCGCAAAAAAGGCGCGTTTCGATAAAGCCAGCGAAGCGACGGTCGCTGCGATTGTCGCCTGGACAAAATGGATGACCGACAATCAAGACAAGTGGGCAACCAACTACGCCATGGGCGCCCCGGCCTATAACAAGATGCTCAAAGACGAGTTTCTCTTACCATATAATTCCGATCAAATTGCCGCAATCGGCCAAAAGACTCTCGATGATGCAATCGCGCAAGAGACCGCGATCCAAGCCGAAGCAAAAGCCAAGGGCGTCGATCTTAAAGACCCCGTCCAAGCGGCAGCCAACGGCGGCGGCATGACACCGACATCCAAAGAAGCGACGTTCGCCTTCTTTCAAACCCAACTCGACACGCTGCAATCCTTTATCAAAGACAAGCACATCGTAACCATCCCGCCTTATATGGGCAAAATGACGATTAAAGAGACGCCATCATTCTTGCTCGCGGTGATCCCCGGTGCATCGATGCAGGCGCCTCCCCTGCTCTCCAAATTTAAAGACGGCATCTACTTCATTCCGCCGCCGAAGCCCGACATGGCTGCTAAGGCCGCCGCCGGCGCGATCTTTGAAGATTTCGACCGCGACCGCGTCCTGATGACAAGCGGACATGAAGGCATGCCCGGCCACTTCTTGCAGCTCTCGATTGCAAAACACAATGCCGATCCCGTGCGACGCTTTATGGGCGACGGCGTTATGGCTGAAGGTTGGGCATTCTACTTAGAAGATCTGCTCTTACGCACGGGCTTATACGGAGACGATCTTGACGGACGGTATGCCATCGCGCAGTTCGAGCGCCTTCGTGGTGCGCGCGCGATCGTCGACACAAAGCTCGCTACTGGACAATGGACCTTCGACAAAGCCGTGGCGTGGTTTAAAGACAATGCCGGCGTCGATGACACGACGGCCAAAGGTGAAGTCAGCCGTCACGCGTTAGGCGCGGGCCAAGCCTTCGACTACGCGGTCGGAAAAGTGCAAATCGAAGCGCTGCTCGCAAAATACAAAGCCAAAAAGGGCGACGCGTTTAGCTTGCAAGCCTTCCACGACGATCTGCTCTCGCACGGAACGGTTCCATACAGCATCATCGAATCCGAGATGCTCGCAAAGTAGTAACCACCCTTCGACCCTTCGACAAGCTCAGGGTGACACGGGTGTTCGCCCAGGGTGACACGGATGTTCGCTCAGGGTGACACGGGTGTTCGCTCAGGGTGACAC
>JALYIF010000298.1 GCA_030775925.1 Vulcanimicrobiota bacterium
ATGCTCGGCAAAGCCTCCAATCAGCGCCGCCGCTTCCATTCTTTGTCCCGCGATGCTGAGTGTAAACGCATCGTCGAAACACTGAGCAAGACCTTCGTAGTGCAAGAGTTGCCGGAAGATCTCCAAGGCGTCGGTTAGGGGGCCCACCGCTTGTAACATATTGCCCCGCGAAAGTTCGAAGCGCGCAATTCGCTCGAGTTGCTCGGCGATTCGGGGCTGGTTTTCAAAACGTTCGAAGATCGCAAGGCTTTCGCGTACCAGCGAGACCCCCCGGTCATACTCGCCGCGCATCCACATAAGTTCGCCCATATCTCCCAGGGCAACCGCTGTAAGGGTCTCCTGTCCGAGTTCGCGAGCGATCTCAATGGCTTCTTTATACAGGATCTCGGCGCGTGCATAATCGTGATGATAGTCCCGAGCGACGTCCGCTAAATTTTCTAGGCCGACGGAGATGCCACGCCGTTCGCCGAGCTCCCGCCGAATGTCCAACGCTTGATTGTAGTAGTCCTCGGCGCCGCGCAAATCACCAGTCGAATGAAGTGCCACGCCAATCCCGTTAAGCGCAGAGGCAATGCGGCTGCGGTTGCCGAGCTTTTTGTACAGCTCCAACTCGCGCTGCGCTGCATCGAGTAAAGACTCATAGTCGCCCTGCGCCATGGCGAGCATGTCCATGCCATGCCAGAGATCGGCAGCAACTGCTGGTGCAAATGCATCTTGGCCGTGAGCCAGGCACTGGGCAAGCCAACGCCGCCCTTCGCCAATGCGGCCGCTTTCGTACCAGACACGAGAGAGTGCCGCCGCGCATTCCGCGCCTAACTCCAAACTGTTTCGTTCGGTTATGCACCAGCGCAAGACGGCACGGAAGTTATCATTTTCCACGATAAGCGGAGGCAACCATACGCTTGTTTTTGCATCGGCATATGCGTGCGCAGCGCGTGCGGCTATTCTGGCATAGTAGCGGGCATGTTTGCGCCGGATCGTCTGCAATTCGCCAATCGACTCTAGACTCTCGTGCGCATACTCCCGTGTAGATTCCAGCAGCCGGTACCGATAGCTGCCATCAAGACGGTCGCTCACAAGCAGCGACTTATCCGCCAACTGTCCGAGCAGGTCGAGTATCGAACGTTCTTCCAGCAACCCGCACGCGCAGACGCCTTCCGCCGCTTCCAGCGTCCAGCCGCCCACAAAAACCGAAAGGCGCCGCAACAGCATGCGCTGCTGCTCGGTCAGCAAATCAAAACTCCAAGCAATGAGCGCTCGCAACGTCTTTTGGCGCGGAACGGCGTTCCGATGCGCCTTCGTTAGGAGCGCAAACCGATCTTCAAGCCGCGCACTCATCTGATCGAGCGTCATTTCATTTGCCCGCGCAGCAGCGAGCTCGATTGCCAGCGGAATTCCATCTAAGCGGGCACAGACATCAGCGATGTCACGCTTCCCACGGTCGTCCAGGTCAACGTTCTGTGCGAAATTTGCGCGGTCAATAAAGAGCGCTACCGCCTCGGCCTCATCAAACGGCGCTAACCGATAGGTGCGTTCGCCAGGAATACCGAGCGGTTCGCGGCTGGTTGCGAGCATCCGCAGCTCCGGACAACTGTGGAGCAAGGTTTCAACCAGCTCGGCACACGGCGCAACTACCTGCTCGCAATTATCGAGAATGAGCAGCGTAGCTTTATCTCGCAGATATTCAACGAGGGTCGAGCGCAGAGAGCGGCCGGGCTGCTCGGCAACCGACAGCGCGGTGGCGACGGTTTGTACGATGAGTGCGGCTTCAGAAATTCTTGAGAAATCTACGAAGCCGACGCCGTCGACGGTCGTGGGAGCAACCTCACGCGCAACAATGATGGAGAGGCGCGTTTTCCCCACACCGCCCGGGCCAAGCAAGGTTGTCAACCTCGATTCTCCCACAAGTTTGGAGACTTCTTTCAACTCGCGCGTGCGGCCGATAAAGGTCGTTAGATCGTTCGGGAGATTATGCCGAACGGCATACCGGCGTCCCGTTTTCTGGCTATCGGATTGGTAACTCTCGGCCACCACGCGATTCCGGCCCCCGGATTTTGCGAAATAGAGTGCCTTGTCTGCAGCGTTCACGAGCGCTTCTTTAGTACTCTCTGCATCGGGCACACAGACAGCGATGCCTAAACTTGCAGTTACGCGGCCGATCTCTGATCCTTGATGCGGAATACCCAGTGCGTCGATCGCCATTCGAATGCGTTCGGCAGTCGCAATAGCGCCGGTCAGATTCGTTTCGGGCAGAATGATCGCAAACTCTTCGCCGCCATACCGCGCAAACACGTCACTCGGGCGGGTAACGCAGCGCCCTGCGGCTTGGGCTACTTGTTTTAGACATGCATCGCCGGCAATGTGGCCGTACGCATCGTTGAACGCCTTAAAAAAATCGATATCGAGTAACACCATTGAGAGCATGTGCTTGCGGCGTTGCGCGAGGTCCCATTCAAAGCCGAGACGTTCGTCAAAAGAGCGGCGGTTGGCCACCCCCGTGAGCGCATCCACCGAGGCGACTTTCTCGAGCTGGATATTCTCCGATTCAAGAATTGCACTGTTGAGTGCAACCGCGATATACAGCGCACACGTTTCAAGCAATTCCAAGTCGGCGCCCGTATACGCGTTGGGAACGGGACTCTGCACAGAAAGCACCCCGATATTGCGCGAGCCGAAGCGCAACGGTACGTACATCATGGCTTGCCCATCATCGCTCGGTGCGGCATTCATCTCAAGGGGCACGATGGGGCCGGGAAGCTCTTCAAGTGTACGGAACAGGACGGATTCCCCCGTCTCGAAAACGCGCCGCGTTTGAGACTGCGGATGAACTGGTACGGCCGAGCGCCGCCGGCTGATCCCGTGATCGTACATGAATTCGATGCGGACCGAATCTCCGTGGCGCAAAGCGATGAAGACCAATGAAGCATCCACGAACTTTGCTAAGAGCGTACAAAGCTGCTCGAACAACGTGTCCGTAGGAAGATCAGTCGCGAGCAGTTCGGCCGTTTGCCGGACAATCTGCTGCGGGCGATGAGAGGGTGCCTCGGGTATCACACGGCCTCAATCCAACAACGGGCTATTTTCCCGGCTAGATAGCCGGGGTTAACCCTCCCTTAAGTTGTCGGCTTTAAGAAAGCGCCTGAACCCGCATCGGGCCCAGCCGAGTGTTTGATTTGTGTTAATTCAGGTGCGGCGCGGGCGGCTAACAAGCGTTCTTCATTCGCTTACGGGCTTCGCCCGAGCAATAACGCGTTTTAGTTCCGCCAACTCGTCTTCGTTCAAACGTTCATTCTGCAGTAAATTAAGGGCAAGCTGGCCTGGTTCGCCACCGAAAAACCGGTTCAACAATTGATGAACGGCGCTCGCTGAAGCCTGTGCACGGCCGACCAATGGGAAGTAGCGGAAGGCGCGGCCCTCGGCACGATGCTTCAGATACCCCTTGTCTTCGAGAATTCGCATGATCGTTTGTACCGTATTAAAAGCAACTTTGGGCTGGGGCGGCAGCGCTGCGACAACCTCGCTAACGGTTGCGCTTTTGTGCTTCCAGATGACCTCCATGAGCCGCTGCTCGACCTCCGTTAGCGTCGAGGATTTGGAACGCGCCATAGCCCTCCATACCTAATCAATTAGGTGCATGCATAATAGCACCGTCAATGCCCCTTGTCTAGTGCTATGATTATGCGATGCTCAGTCACGTTTGGGCCGGGCGCAGACAACCACCTATCGGTGGGACGGGCACCATCTCCTCAAAGACCGTGCGGCATGTCCACGAGAAAACTTAGTGATCTTGCATCAACGCCGCAAGGTCACGATCGCTCTGACGGGCACTAGCACGAAGCGCACTTGCCACACCCGCACGATCGGCGGCACTGTGGTCTTGGCCAAGTTTGAATGAGGCCTCAATGCAATCCACGCGCATGCTGAAAGCGACGATCTTCTTCATGAGGATTGCGCGGTAGTCGTCATCGGTGTGCGCTAGCGACCACGGATTTTGCGTGCCCTCTTCCATGGCATCTACCAATCGCGAGACGATCTCGATCTTCTCTGCGCCCTCAACGACGGTAGCGCGCCCAGTGCAATGAACGATCGCGTAATTCCATGTTGGTACATTCCGGTTTTGATTTGTGTACCACTGCGGCGAGACGTACGCGTGCGGGCCTCGAAAACAAATGACCACTTCGGCACCGTTCAACGTTGCCGACTGCGGATTAGCGCTGGCTATGTGCCCGCCGAGGACCAGCTCCGGATCCACACATTCAATGTTCACGGGAATATGCGTGATGACAGGCCGCCCATCGCAAACGCTTATAAGCGTGGCAAATGGTTCGTTACGGATTAGTTGCAGAACCGCGGCGCGGTCATTTTGGTCATGACTCTTCGGAATGTACACGCTAGTTCCATACCATACCGGGACAATAGGAACAAGGCAAAAGCGCTGATACCCCTGAAATTAGGCAGATGGTCCTTCAGGCTGCGGGCCGTCTAAAAAACTTCCAAGAGCAGGGTTTTATTATCATTCCCGGCTTTAAGGCCGCGAGCGAGATTTCTGCATTGCGGCAGCGTGCCGCGCAGATCGTCGACGGCTTCGATCCTTCGCAAGCGGCCTCGATCTTCACAACAAAAAACCAAGCGCAGCACAGCGACCGCTACTTCCTTGAGTCCGGCGATAAGGTACGATGCTTCTTTGAGGAAGATGCGTTCGACCAAGCGGGCGCTCTCAAATACGCTAAGGCGCTTTCAATTAATAAAATTGGGCACGCCTTGCACGATGTAGATCCCGTATTCGATCGTTTCTCACGCGATCCACGACTTGCGGACCTATGCGCAGAATTGGGCCTCTTACAACCGCTGCTGTATCAGTCCATGTATATTTTTAAACAGCCCCAAATCGGCGGTGAAGTCCATTGGCATCAGGATGCCACGTTTTTCCTGACGGATCCAATCAGTGTGATCACATTTTGGTTCGCGCTTGAAGATGCGGATCAAACCAACGGCTGCCTGTGGACGCAACCGGGCGCACATCGATCCCCTTTGCGGCAACGCTTCGTCGTTTCAAATGGAGTGGCGGCCCTAGAAGTTGTCGATTCAACTCCGTGGCCTTCGTCCGATGCGATCGTTCCGCTGGAAGTACGGGCGGGGGATCTCGTCGTCTTCTGCGGACTTCTGCCGCACTACAGCGCACCCAATCGTTCAACCCAGTCACGGC
Source organism: Vulcanimicrobiota bacterium (assembly GCA_030775925.1). Classification (GTDB taxonomy): domain Bacteria; phylum Vulcanimicrobiota; class Vulcanimicrobiia; order Vulcanimicrobiales; family Vulcanimicrobiaceae; genus JACRUB01. Next base: position 5,207 of record JALYIF010000298.1, read on the forward strand.
ACGCCTACACCTTGCACATTGTGGACGGCATGACCACCTATTCGCCCGCTAACTGGCTGCAACGTGCAACAGCCTTACCGGCGCGTGGCTTCTAGGCTTGAGCCTCTAGACAGTCGCGAACAACGCGAACTCCAGCTTCAATCGCCGCCTCATCGACGCATCCGAATCCGAGCAGCGCTTGCGCGATGCCGGGCCGGCGCAGGCGATAATATTTAGTAGCAGGCCAAATCATCACGTCGCGTTGCGCCGCCTTGCGGACGAGCGAATTAAGGTTTGCCGGACCGCTCAAGGTTGCCACTGCGTGGAGCCCATGATTTAGGAACTTCACGCTCATCCCATCGATCGCAGCGCGATCGAGCGCTTGCATTAACGCGTTGCGTCGCGCGCGATACATCTCTAAGCTCGTGCGCACATACTCTCCGTAATATCCTTCGGCAATAAACCGGGACAGGACGGCCTGTTGCAATACGCCGCTGTCGCGGTGCATAACGCGTTTTGCAATCAATACCGGCTCAACCAAAGCCGGTGGTACAATCATATAACCGAGGCGCAGCGCGGGAAAGACTGTTAAACTAAACGAGCTGACATGGATGACTCGCTGGATGTCTTCTGTGGCAAGGGCGCTTGGCGCTGTATCGGAAAAACGAAACTCTGTGTTAAACGAACTTTCGATAATGTAGGCATCATGCGTGCGCGCAACCTGCAAGAGCGTCGCGCGGCGCCCCGCCGATAGGGGAGCGCCAAGCGGCCAGTGCTGAACCGGGGTAACGTGAATGACTCGAGGAGGAAGTTCAATTGGCGCGGCCTGGACTTGCATGCCGGATTCATCGACGGGGATCGGAACAACGCGTGCGCCGCTCGCGATCATGGCCGATGTAACCGTGGGTTCGCCAGGCTCTTCCACCCAAACGGTATCGCCGTGATCCACGAGCAGCCTGGCTAGGATGTCCCACGCCTGCTGAATTCCATTGACGATGACGATCTGTTCGGTCCCGCAGGCGATGCCAAGACGAAGACGCGCCTGGGCGGCAAGCGATTCGCGCAAACCGGCATGGCCTCCATCCGTGTCATAGGACAACAGTGCGGCTCGCTCGCTGCGCAATACATGCGCCGTCATTTGGCTCCAGACGGCCGATGGGAAGTCGTCCAAACTCGGCAAAGCCGGCATAAAGCACCGTTCGAGCGCCATTTGATGGTCGGAGTTTTCGCTATCGATTCGCAAGCGGTGAGCGGTGCTTGATAATTCCGCCCACGCCGAACCGGCGGCAACCTGCGCGCCGACCTCGGCCCTTTTTGCGGCGAATGTTCCAGACCCGCGTTTGGAAACGACCAGCCCGTCAGCGGCCAGCATTTCGATTGCCTCGGTAACCGTTGAGCGAGACAATCCAAACTTCAGGGCGATCTCCCGCGATGAGGGCAACGCAGTACCGCCGGCAATTCGGCCGCCAAGAATATGGGCCCGGACCTGCTCGTACAATTGGATGCGCACGGCTGGTGATCGTTCCCGCTCGATACGAAGTAGGGCCAGCACCCCGAACCGCTCCTCTTGCGTGCGCCGTTTCACCAAGTGGTCTACCAACCGGGATGTGACTGGACCTGTCGAACGCTAGCCACGGCCGCTATACTGGTACAATGTTTTTTCGATTTGTCACGAGTGCGATGTTCGTACTCCTCCTACCCGTAGCGGCAACCGCAGCTGTTCTTCCGGATCCTATCGTACAACAAGTGAGCCGAGCCAACGCACAAGTACAATTGGCTACAAAGAATCACGATGTGTCCACCCTCGACCGGCTCATTACGCCGGATTATTTTTTGGTTAGCAGCAACGGGCACATCTATGACCGCACCGCCTTTTTAGCCGATATCGCAGACACGTCGGCAACGTATGAGATCAATCAAACCGAGGACGAGCACATTCAGCACTACAACGC
>JALYIF010000299.1 GCA_030775925.1 Vulcanimicrobiota bacterium
GTGTCACCCTGAGCCTGTCGAAGGGCGTTTTTGCGGCAGCCGCAGTAGCCATCGCGCTCGCCGGATGCTCCTTCCAGAATAAGGCTGAAAAAGAAGCCGATAAAATCACGCATGCCGTGATTGCAAACGACATGTCGCCCGTGATCAACGATTTTGATTCCCAGGCTCGTCCGAAGATTACGCGTGTGGCCGTCGCGCGCTATGCCGACGAATTGAATCAGCAAGGGAAATATAAGCACATTAAAGAGGTGCAAGTTCCCGCTGGTTCCGTGCCGGGCACGCACCTTTTCGATGTTGAGTTCGAGAAGCATATGTATACGGAAACTATGGTGTTAGATGACAACGGTGAAGTGCGTTCCTGGAACTTTCATATGAAGTCGGCCGCACCGGCGCCGTAGTGAACGCCGCGCGTGACCTTGTAAGCTTTGCCGATGTTCGAGCCGCGGCCGCGCGGCTGAAAGGTGTCGTACACCGCACACCGGTCATGACCTCGCGAACGCTCGATGAGCAAACCGGCGCGCATGCATTTTTAAAGTGCGAGAACTTCCAGCGCATGGGCGCCTTCAAGTTTCGTGGGGCGTACAACCGGCTCGTTCAGCTAAGCGCGCCCGAGCGCCGGCGCGGTGTTGTGGCATTTTCTAGCGGAAACCATGCGCAAGGCGTAGCGCTCGCCGCGAAATTGCTGGATATCCCGGCAACAATCGTTATGCCTGCGGATGCTCCGCAAGCAAAGCTTGATGCGACTCGCGGATACGGTGCACAAGTGGTACTGTACGACCGCGCGGAAGAAGATCGCGATCGAGTTGCGCGCGGCATCGCCGCCGAGCGAGGCGCGATCTTGGTGCCGCCGTACGACGATGTGCACATCATTGCCGGCCAGGGAACGGCCAGTCTGGAATTGCTGGAAGAAGCCGGTGGGCTCGATATCTTGCTGGTGCCGACCGGTGGAGCGGGGCTCTTTTCCGGAAGCGCGGTGGCGGCGCATGGCGTCGATCCCGCGATTGCCGTCTATGGTGTGGAACCCGAAAACGGGAACGACGTTCAGCAGTCGATGCAGACCGGGCAACGCGTGCATATTCCGGTTCCCAACACGATCGCAGATGGGCAAATGACCCAATCTCCGGGCGAGATTACTTTTGCGCTTATTCAGCAGTATGGGCGAGGGGTCGTGACGGTAAGCGAGGAGGAAATCAAAGATGCCATGCGCTTTGCGTTTGCGCGCATGAAGCTCGTCATCGAGCCCAGCGGCGCAACCGCACTAGCCGCCCTCATGTTCGACAAGCTGGAGCATCGTGGCAAGCGAGTCGGTGTTATCATCAGCGGCGGCAACGTCGACCCCAAGCGTTTCGCGGACATTATCGCCTAGCTATTCGGTTACAAATGAAACGTCGCTGATATTGGCTGCTTTCGCTGCATCCAGCGCGCGTATAACGAGGCCATACGGCGATTTTGTGTCCGCGAGGATAGCAAGGCGAGGCACTTTTTGGGCTGATGCTGCGTGTTGCAATACGCCGTAAATTGACCGCGTGTCAACAAGCTGCGAGCCGACGAAAATCTTCCCCGCGCGGGTGATCGACAACTGGATTTTCAGCGGTGGGTTTTTCGCCGGCCGGGTATTGCCGCACGAGACTGTTGCGCAACTCACCTGGCGCTGAAACCCGGGAGGGGTAACAAGGGCTGCCAGAATCATGAAGATTATGAGCAATACCAGGAGCACGTCGGTAAACGGTGTGATGTTAATTTCGGACATGACGGCGGCCTCTGAACGCAAGTCTTTCATACCTAGAGAACGCTCCAGAACAACAATGGTGACCAGTTGTCGACGCGTTGTTGTTCGATAGAATCCTGAGCGTTTAAACTGTCACCCTGAGCTTGTCGAAGGGTGGTACGCTTGCGGGTGCTATCGTTCACCACCCTTCGACAGGCTCAGGGTGACAGCTCAGGGTGAGAGCGGAACACGCTCAAGTGACACCGTACGAACTATTTAGCGCCCCATGGTATAAAATTCATCATTTGGGCGCATGTCCATAACGCCGGCCATACGATTTGAAAAGCCGAAGAACGCCGCGATCGCGGCAATATCCCAAATGTCGGTGTCGCTGAAACCTTGTGCGTGAAGGTGCGCAATATCCGAATCGGCCGGCGCGAACCCGGGCTCGTTCACGAGTGAGGCAAACTCTAGGATGCCCCGCAGACGCGGCGTCAGATCGGCCGTGCGCCAGTTGATGGCGA
>JALYIF010000300.1 GCA_030775925.1 Vulcanimicrobiota bacterium
ATTCTTTACGGCGAAGAACATGGTCCGTGAGCAACTCGCGGATTTTCTTTTTACTGGGCTTGTTTGTTTTGATTGCAGTCGGAGCGTGGCTCTTTCTGGCGCAGCGCAATCATAGCCCCGTCGGCGATCACTTAACCGTGTACTATACCAATGTCGACGGCAAGACGGTGACCCCGTGGACCGTTTCGATGCGTCCGCAGCAATCGGGCGAAGCCGGTCAAGAACATCTTCACAATGCAGCGCTTTATGCGGCCGTACAAGCAGTCGCCGGCCCCCCCAGTACGACCGATGCAATTCGCTTTCCAGCGGGAACGCAAGTGCGCACTGTAAGCGTTACAGGTTCAACGGCGGAAGTCGATCTGTCGGGTGCAGTAAAATCTCCCGCAGGCGGTAGTTTTGGCGAGTCGGGGGAGTTCAAGGCGCTTGTTTGGACGCTAACTGGTTTGCCGGGAATTGATTCCGTACGTATTCGCGTTGACGGTCAACGCCTGGACGCGCTGCCGGGAGGGCACTTTGAACTGGATAAACCGCTCCATCGCGCGGACTGGTAAAGCTGGCGCATTTTTTGCGCTCGCGATTTCGCTAACCGGCGGGTTCGCAGCGGCGCAATCGGTACCCACGATGTGGTTTCAAAACCAACGGCTCGCCTTTACGCATCTCGCGCCGCAGAAAAAAGACTTTGCTGTCGCGCTACACGATCCGGCGTTGCAGTCACTGCTCACGCGCGTTGGCGCATCGGTAGCCTGGCAGCCTGGCGAGCGGTACATCCTGGTGACCACAGCGGAACCACGAATCGTGAGCTTCGCTATTGGCGACACGCGCTACGATGCGGGCGATGTTTCGGCACAAGCCGCTTTCGCACCGTACGAGCGTAACGGTGATGTCTACCTGCCGTTGTACGCCCTTGCACACGCCCTTTATTTAGCGCCAAAGAACGACCGAAGCGACGTGGTCTTCCAGCCGCAGATTGCCATTGCAGAGATTCAAAGTCAGCGCGATATAGCAGCATTTGTCTTGCACGCAGCCATGCCGCTTCAACCGCGGAAAATTTCCGAGAATGGCAATCGCATCGTCTATGATTTCCCCGGATTCGGATCGACGCTGGAACGGGTTCGCAAAATCGGAGCAAGCGGTTTACGTGAGATTGACGTGGAGATGGGAGGCACAACGCGGCAACCCGATACACGCATCGCACTGCTGCTCTTGCCGGGCGCGCACGTGGCGGACGGTGTCTCTGGGGCCTATCACGATTTCTCCGTAGCATTATCGGGGCACGGAGCGATCGCGCGAAACATGCCACCGCCGCCGCCACCCGCGGTTTTGCAGAGCACCTCGTCGCCCGCGCCCGCGCAAACCCCGGCAGAGCAGCCCGAATTAACGCCGGCGCCGGCGCCTGCGCCAATGCCGGCAGGCGTAACCGCAGTTGAAGGCGTCCAGAATGGGGATGCGTTCGACGTACAAATTGCGGTCAGCGGGAATGCGACGTACGAATGGCATCGCTTGCTCGACGATCGTTGGTACGTTGACATTCATGGAGCAAGACTACTGTCGCCGCCGGGCGATTTGACGCAGAACGCGCCCAACGTTTCTTCGTTGCGCGTCCATCAACTGTCGGGCGACACCGTGCGCATCGCGCTCACGTTGACAGGCCAAAAGCACGTTGATGTAACTCCCTCGGACAAAGGACTGACCATATCGGTTAAGGACGTTGACGACGAACTGGCGGTGCGCACGGGTGGCGGCATGGTCGGCAACGGTGCGACGGCCTATGCACAGGCATCCCCGAGTGCGTCTTCATCGCCCTGGAAGTATGGATCGACGCCCGGAGCGCCCGCGTCCTCAAATCCGCGCTTGATTGTAATCGATCCTGGTCACGGAGGTAGCGATCCGGGTGCCTTAAACGGTGGTTTGAGCGAAAAATCGATCACGCTTGATATATCCAACCGCCTGCGCACGATCTTAGTAGCGCGCGGATGGCAAGTGCAAATGACGCGTTCCACTGATGCGGATGCCTATGGCCCGAATGCATCGGATCACGATGAATTGCAGGCGCGCGTTGGTGTCGCCAATCAAACCGGGGCGCGGCTCTTTGTCTCGGTTCATGTCAACAGTTTCGTAAACGCGACACCGCATGGAACGACAACCTATTTTTATAAGGCCGAAGACTTGGCGTTTGCCAATGCCGTTCACAACCGCCTCGTAAGCGCGGCCCTCGGCACACGCGACGACGGTGTGATCAAGAACAATTTTTATGTCATCGTGCACACGGCCATGCCCGCCGTGTTGGTTGAGACCGCGTTCCTTTCAAATCCGGATGACCGTGCCGTTTTGCGTTCACCAGAGTTTTTGCAAAAGGTCGCCCAGGCCATTGCGGATGGCGTCGGAGATTACGCAGGCCCTCCGGGTTCTAGCGCGCAAAATTTGCAGCGGTAATGCTGGGCATTTTTGATTCGGGCTTAGGGGGTCTCTCGGTGGTACGCCGCGTTCGCGAGCGTCTACCGCACCATGAACTCTTATTCTTTGCCGATCAAGCGCACGTGCCGTACGGTGAACGTAGCGCTCAAGACCTTGCTCGATTGCTGGCAATCAATGTCGCGTGGCTCAATCAAGCCGGGGCCTCGCTCATCGTCATGGGGTGCAACACGTCGTGTGCGATCGGTCAGCAATTCGGATGGCCGGCGTCTGCGGTACCGATTTTGGACCTCATCGAATCGGCAGCCATTGGCGTACAGGAGGCTGGAATGAAACGGATTGGAGTCGTAGCGACTAGCGCGACCGTGCGCACCCGTGCCTACACGCGTGCGCTGCAAACACGAGTCCCGGGTGTCGAGGTGACCGAAGTTGCGGCGCCGGCTTTGGTGCCGCTTGTGGAGGCCGGAAAGGCTGGGACGCAAGAAGCACATCTTGCGGTTGCGCAGGTGTGTGCCGAGCTCCCTTCCGACCTTGATGCCGTGGTACTAGCATGCACGCATTATCCGATTTTGGACGCACACTTCGGGGACGCCCTCGGAGAGAGCGTCGTACGCATCGATCCAGCTTTCATGCAGGCCGAGCGTGCAGTCGAACATGCGCGCGACAACGTGCTCGCGATCGGTCTTGGCGCGACGCACTACGTGACCAATGGGGATCTCGAAGCCTTTCGCACTAGCGTTCA
>JALYIF010000301.1 GCA_030775925.1 Vulcanimicrobiota bacterium
GATCAATGCAGTCTTCGCGGCCGGAACGATGCAAGTGTTTGCAGGCGCGCGCGAGGATCCGTTCTTCTTCGACCTGGCGCAATTCCTCAAGATCCTGCCGGATCGTAATGCCGGCAACACCACCACCGCGATTCAGCCCGGCGGCCTGCCGAGCTGTCTTCCGCAGCCGCTGGGCGGCAACAATACGTGTCCGCAGGGCTTCAACAATCCCGGCAGCGACACGCTTACAGGGTACAATGTGCTCTCGATGGTCGTAGAACTTCCCCGCAGCTTGCTGTCGGGCGGTAACGGGCCGAAGATTGCCTATTGGACCACGACCCACACCTCGTCCGGGAATTAGGAGCCACTACCATGCAAAAGAAAACAACAAAACTCGGCCTCGTGGCTTTGGCCGCAGCTCTCGGACTAGCCGCATGCGGCGGCAATAACGGTCCGCAAGTGCTCGGCGGACCGGGCGGCAGCAATCTGCTGGGCGCCGGACCGTACAAGCAAGTTGACCGGTTGAACCGCCCGGCCGTGAACGAAGTGTTCGCGACCTTCGGCCGCCACGACGTCAACAACCGCGACACCCCGAACGATGACGCGGCAAACCTCAAGAACGACATTCTGTCGTTCATGACCAACACGGCCGGCCGCAGCGCCGCCACGGCGAACGTCGTGGCAGCGGTACTCACGCCGGATGTACAGATCGCCGATATGTCAGGTACGAGTCAATCGTGCATCGGCGCAGCACTCGGAAAGTGCAACAACTACCTTGGAATCGAGACCGCGGCGCAACGCAAGCTCCGGGCGGCCTCAAACCCTTCGGTGGCCGCGCACTCACCGACGACATCGTCGACATCTCGCTTGGCGTGATCTTCGGCAACACGATCTCGGCCCTGGGTCTGGCGCCTGACGACGGTAAGGAGCAAGACGGCCGCGCCGACGCGTCCTTCCCTTCGGGCAAGCGCCCCAACCTGACCACCGACGGCGTGTCGGCGGCCGGCAAGCACTTTACCGCGTCGTTCCCCTACGTGGGCGCACCGCAGTAAGAGGCTGACATCACCCGCTCGCGCAGTTGGATGATTCTCGCGGCGGTCGCCCTAGTGGCGATCGTCGCTTGGCCATTCATCGGCGCGGGCAATCGGGCACGCGCATCACTGCCGCCACCGGCAGTGGTGCTGCCCGATTACTCGCATCGCGATCAAACCGTAGCGTTCTTAGAGAAGAAGGCGCGCGGCGACAAACAGGACCAAATTACGGCGCGCATGCTCGCAGCTCAGTACATGCAGCGCTATCGCGAAAACGGCGACGTGGACGACATCAAGCGCGCGATCGCTCAAGGAAAACGTTCGCTCGTCCTTCAGCCGCAAAACAGCTCTGCCGCCGACGAAGTGCTCGGCTCGGCGTATACTGCCCTGCACAAGTTTCACGAAGCGCTTAAATATGAAACGGCCGCGCATTTAGACCAGCCGTACGATTCAAACGCTCCCGCGCAGATGGCGTCGCTCGAGATGGAGCTCGGCAATTATGAGGCCGCACAGCGCGACCTCGTTGTGGCTCGAAAGATAAAAAATACGTCAACCGTCGAGTCTGTGCAAGCGCGTTACGATGAGTTGACGGGCAACCAGCCCGAAGCGCGCACCTTAATTCAGCAGGGTATGGTCGAGATGGACGCCGTCATCGACAATTCGGCGCAAGGCCGGGCATGGTATCATTTTCGAGCCGGCGAGCTAGCCTTTTCGGCCGGGGCCATTGAGGAAGCGAAAGCTGACGAGCGCTATGCGCTCACGCAATTTCCGAATTTCGAATTGGCGTATCGAGCACTCGCGCGTTTCTGCTGGGCGACGAAAGACTGGCGCTGCGCGCTCGACGCAGCGGCCAAGGGCGCGGCGATAACGCCGCTACCCGAAACGCTAGGCTACGAAGCCGACGCCCAAACAGCGCTTGGAGACACGGCCGGCGCCCAGCAGACACAAGCGCTGATCTTTGCTATCGAGCGCATCGGCAACGCGTATCGCTTGAGCGACCGCCTCCTCTCGGTGTACTATTCCGAACACGGGATCCGTCTGGACGACTCGCTGAAGATTGCGCAACGCGAAGTGGCCGTGCGCGGCGACGAGATCTACGCACAAGACACGCTAGCATGGGCGGCGGCAATGGACGGCCGTTGGGACATCGCACACCGTGCCGCGGCGAGGGCGATACGATTCAACACCGCCGATCCGCGCATTGCGTTTCACGCCGGCATGATC
>JALYIF010000302.1 GCA_030775925.1 Vulcanimicrobiota bacterium
GAAAATGCGTTTTGTGCGGCTATACGCCCGCCGAACTCCGCGAGATGGACGAGCATCCTGCGCCCGAGCACGTCTCCCGCGGCAAATATCGCTTTGTTTGAAGTGCGAAGGTATTCATCGACGATGATGCCGCGCACGTCGTATTGAACCCCCGCGCGGTCCAAGTGAAGGCTTGCAATATTGGGGCGCCGGTTCATCGCTACGAAGACATTCTGCGCCTCGAACGCTGCTGGCTGTCCGTCCACCTCGATAGCGATCTGCTTCCCGCCATTGCATGACGCGGCACCCTGGAACTTCACGCCTAGCACGATTTTGACGCCGTCTGCTTCAAGCGCTTCTCGTACCGCGGCGCCTACGTCGCGATCCTCGTTGACTAAGAGTTCGCCGCCGTCTTGCAGCAGGGTGACGTCGACGCCCAGCCGGGCAAAATATTGCGCGAATTCGCAGCCAACCGGGCCACCGCCGAGTACCAGTAGCGATTTGGGTAACTCGGTCATCTCCAGTGCATCGTCACTCGTTAAGTATCCGCAATCGTCGAGCCCCGCGATGGCCGGCGTTACGATGATGGACCCGGTGGAAATCAGGAAACGCTCCGCCGTAATGTGCTCGTGGCCCACTGCAAGTTCCGTTGGGGAGATGAAGGCAGCCGTGCCGCGCAGCAGCGGAAATTCTTCGATCGCTTTCACGCGATCTTCGGCGAATTCGCGGACCACGCGCCGCTTGCGCTGCACGATGGCCTTTGGATGCACCGTGGCCGGTCCCGTTTCAATGCCGAATGTTTCGGAATCTTGGATTTCACCAGCGATTTGAGCAGAGCGGAGAACCGTCTTTGCGGGCATGCAGCCGCGCAGAATACACAGTCCAGCCAGCTCGCCTTCTTGTTCGACTATTGCAACCGACTTCCCGAGATCGCGGGCGCGCTGCGCGGCGTTAAAGCCGGCGCTGCCCGCACCAATCACGCAGAAGTCAACGTGCGGCTGCAATCTCTTCTTTTGCGGTCTGGATATCTTCTTTTACTTGTTCGATGGTCTGCGTGGGAATTGGTGGACCGGCTTCGCGGAGTTTATCTTTGCCCATCAATGCTAATACCGCCGTAGCTGCGGCCCAGAAGAGTGTCACAACGAGTACGGCGATCCAGGGCTTCATAATCGCGCTTAGGCCGACCATGCCCAGGATGGTGAGCGAAAACATGGTCAAAGCCGCCGTAACGGCCGAGCCGCTGAGCATTCCCGCGCCGACCCCCGCCGTTTTGACCTTATCGAGCATCTCCGTGCGCGCTGCCTCGAGATCGTTACGCACCATAACGCTAAGATCTTCGGCTAACTGCTTGAGGGTCTCGGGAAATGACTCGTCCTTGGTCGTGCCCTTCGTCGTTTTGGCAGTTTGTGCTTTGGTGGTCATCTACGGCCTTTCAAAGAAGCGGTTCTCCGGTACTTACCCAATTGCCGCCGCAGCTCAACCAGCGCCTGGTTGCCAAAAAGCAAGCGCCGGCCGCAAGATATACGCCCACCGCCGTACAAGTGGGCCTGACCAGTTTGAAAAGGGACTTGTATGTGCCGGAACATTCGCCCGCTCTTTAATTTTGCTCCCCCCGCGACTCAGGACGAGATCCATGCTGCATCGGTGCAGTTTGTGCGCAAACTTTCGGGCTTTACGAAACCGTCGCAAGCTAACGAAGCCGCATTTGATCTTGCGACCGAGGAAATTACCGCTTGCGCGACCCGGCTCATCAACTCGCTTGTGACATCCGCCGAGCCGCGGGACCGGCAGGAGTGGGCCGCGCGTGCAAAAGCCCGTTCAGCGGAACGCTTTTTAAGGAACTGAAATGCAACTAGAACCCTATGTATTTTTCTACGGGCGCTGCGAAGAGGCGCTGAAATTCTACAAGAACGCACTCGGTGGAAGTTACGAAATATCGCTCGTCAAGGACTCGCCAATGGCCGCCGAGATGGGACCGGGTTCCGGAGATCGTGTCATGCATGCCAAATTCAGCGCGCCGGGCGTCGCCTTCATGGCCTCGGATGGACGCGAGAATAAGGCCGTCGATTCCGATGCCGGAAACATTAGTCTCTCGCTGGGAACAGATGATGCGTCGGAAGGCGAGCGCGTCTTCAAAGCGCTTTCGGAGGGCGGGACGGTCTCGATGCCGCTGTCACCGGCCTTTTGGGGCGGAACGTTCGGCATGCTTGTGGATCGCTTTGGCATCGAATGGATGATGACGCTACCTTAGTCATGCCAAGCGCCAATTGTACGATGGAATGAGAGAGCAAGAAAACGATTGTTGCGCTGACCGGACCTTGATACGCTGCCGTCATGACAACAACGCCACTGAATCCAACCTTGCGATTCGTCCCGATTGCCACTGAGATCGCCCGTGATGCGCGCCGAACGCTCCAAGACCGCTTTGGGCACACCCTAGCCGTCGAGAGCGTGGTGGCGCCGTGTCGCGTTTGCTTGAGGATTCCCGAAGTTGCGCAGAACTTTATTCTGCTTTCGTATCAGCCTTCAGCCGACCGGAATCCCTACGCCGAAATCGGACCGATCTACATTCATGCCAACGAATGCCAGCCCTACGAGGCGACGGGGACGTTCCCGGTTGACTTTCTAGGACGTGAACTCGTTCTGCGGGCCTATGACTGGGACGGCCGCATCTACGATGCACACGTGGCCGCGAGTGGGGACGGGCCGCGTTTCGCAGAAACCTTTTTGCGCAATCCAGCGATCGCAGAGGTGCATGTGCGCCACACCTCCTACACGTGTTTTGATTTTAAGATCGTGCGGCAATAGATGATACTCGAGAACCCGGCTTTAGAATTTTATGATGCCATCGCGCGGCGCGATCAATCGTTTGTTGGCCGCTTTCTGTATGGCGTGCGCACCACCGGTGTGTTCTGCTTGCCGACATGCCCTAGCCGTCAACCCAAGCGCGAAAATGTTGAATTTTTTGCGGATGCGCAAGCCGCTTGCACGGGCGGGTATCGACCTTGCAAACGCTGCCGTCCGGATCGGGGCGATAGTGTTGATGAGCGGATTTTGCAAGCATGCCGCATCATTGAAGCCAATCTCGAGGATCTGAAACTCAAGGCTCTCGCCGCAAAGGTGGGACTGAGCGAAACCTATTTTCAGCGTCGTTTCAAAAAAGAAGTCGGAGTTTCGCCTCGTCAATATGCGCTCGTGGTCAAAGAGCAGCTTCTGCGTGCAAATCTTAAGCGCACCGGCACCGTGACGCGTGCCATTCAGGACGCGGGTTTTGACTCCGCGTCGGCCGTGTATGCGCAATCGGTGAAGCCGCTGGGCATGACCCCGAGAGCATTTGCAGGCGGTGCCGAAACGGAATTGATTCGCTTCGCGATCGTCCAAAGCGCGCTCGGGTGGGTTCTTGTGGCCTCGACAGCTCGCGGTATTTGTCGCGTAGACCTCGACGCACAGCGTGAGGTTTTGGAACAACGCGTGCATAGAGAATTTCCTAAAGCCCGGTTCGAACGAGCCGACGATTCATTAGAGAGCGCTACGTCCTTGCTGGTAAGCTTTCTAGCCGGACAGAAAAGCTGGCCATTGCTGCCGGTCGACGTGCGCGCAACGGCCTTCCAAAGCCGCGTGTGGGAAGCACTTCGGACGATCGTTTCCGGAAAAACGCTAACGTATGGCGAACTCGCCGCAGCCATCGGCTCGCCGAAATCCGTCCGCGCTGTTGCGCACGCCTGTGCGAGCAACCCGATCGCGCTTTTGATCCCGTGCCATCGCATCGTACCTGCCTCGGGCGGAATTGGTGGCTATCGCTGGGGGCAAGAGCGCAAGGCCGCGCTGCTCGCATTGGAAGAAAGTGCGGCACCGTAACGTTTGCGTAGTGCCGTAATATAGATATCTCGCGAGACCGGGCGTCCAAAATAGGCGCGATCGAATGCGCAAAAGTCGCGTTCCAGATCATCGAGCTCATTCACATGCTCGGCTAAGGCCTGCAACCATTGTTCGCCGTGCGGCTCGACTGTTACTAGAAGCGCGTCGATGACGTCAAGTAGCCACTGCTTGCGCACGATGTTTTCGGGAGTGGCAACTTTAAGGCAGATACCATATATACCCCCAAGGTATGCGGACCAGATGTCGGCTAGCCACTCTTCTCCATAAGCAACGTGAAGATCGGTCATGCGTCGGCGAGCGCGTGCATAAAACCGATCGCGGTCGCATTCCTGGTCGAGATAATCGCTGGGTACGTATGCTCGACCTTGCAAGTCAAAGTAGCAAGGCGCCGGCAGGCCGGGTCGCAGGCAGTCGATCTGCAAGAAGGTTGACCGTATGTATTGGAGATCGCAATCCTGGGTAACGATGCGTTGTCTCGCCTCACTCATACTTGGAATCCTTGTGGTTGCGTATTGAAAATTGGAATGCGCGCGTTTCGTGATGCTAGATACGTCACGCGGTCCGGATTTGCCGAACGGTGCATGTTTCGTGCAAAGATGAGACGCAATGCCGCTTGCGTAGTGGCGACTGCCAAGCGTTGGCCGGGACAGGCATGCGCGCCCATGCCAAAAGTAAAAACCTGCGATGCTGCGGGATCTCGGTTAGCCGCCCCGATGACCAGAAGAATGTCAGCTCCTGCCGTAACGTGCGTGTCACCAATATGCGCGGCGCTCCTCATGACCCGCCGCGTATTTTGGACCGGAGAATCTTCTCGCACCGTGCGATCGATCGAGGCGCGCAGGTTATAATCCGTAGAATTTTGGTCGATGTTTGCTTCGGCGCGTAGCATGGCGAGTAAGGTATTTCCTATGAGGCCACGGGTGGCGTCGTAGGTTTGAAAAAGTAAGCCTGCGACCGCGGGATGGATGCCGAATTCCGTGGTAAGACTTCCGATCGTCGTCCACCCAGCAGCGAGTTTCTCCAGGATTTGCGGCACGCGCGCAGGTAAAATGTCCAAAGCGTTTGCAACGGCGTACACCGGAAACGCGCGAATGAAGTCGTCCAGGCCTACGGTATCCCCGAGTACTCCCGGACTCGCTTCACCGTGAACTTCGAGCGCATCAAGCAACGTTGTAACGTGCGACCGCAGTGTCGCGTGCTCTGCGCCATCGTTGAATCGCGCTAGATGCTGTCGGACCTCGTGGGTGAGACCCTCGGGGGCAACCACGCGCGCTTGAGGATGGACAAACACGGCTTCCACATGCCGGGAATCAGAAGCGATCCACGCGTGCAAGGCCGGATCGAAGAAAAATGGCGCCTCTTGGACCAGGCGTGCGTAATAGGGATACGGATTTGCATGCGTCGCCGCTTTGAGTGCGTCTTCGGGCACTGGGTCATGAATCATACCGGCTATCATACCTCGGCAATAGTTCACGTGCGGGTGAAACGTTTATGCGATATACTCCGGTTAGGATGAAACAGACGGGAAACCGGCTAGCATCGGCGGATCCGAGCCCGGCGCCTGCGGCAGCTCTCATCGGAGATCCGGTGCGCGCGGCAATGCTGTGCGCCCTACTCGATCGCGGCGAATTAAGCGCGGGAGAACTCGCGTACCGCGCTCGCGTAGCTCCAAACGCGGCGAGCGCCCATCTTGCTAAGCTCGTATCGGGCCGGCTGATTACCGTGCGAACGCTGGGCCGCCAGCGCCTATTTGCCCTCGCGAGTGGCAACGTCGCGCGTGCGCTCGAAGCGCTATCGGTGCTGGCCCCTCCGGTTCGTGTCGTCGGCTTATCGCAAGCTCGAATTGCCGAAGACTTGCAAGCCGCGCGTTCCTGTTACGACCATCTGGCCGGACGGTTAGGTGTCGCAGTCACTGAGGCTTTGGTCGATCGTGGCATGCTCGTGCCTGCGCGCGATTCTGCCTATCGTTTGACAGCTGCCGGCACGGCGTTTTGCGCCGCCCTCAGCATCAGTGTTAGCAGCCTGCAGGCAGAGCGACGGCACTTCGCGCGCCAATGCATGGATTGGAGCGAACGCCGGCCGCACCTAGCCGGGGCGCTCGGTGCCGCACTACGCACCGTACTTCTTGAAAATGGCTGGGTTGAATGCAAGGTGGGCAGCCGCGCCATGCGTCTCACACCGGCCGGCATGCGGTGGCTGCGCGCAACGCTCGCGATCGAACTGCGGTCTTAGGAGGGTGGAACTTGTACTTAGCGCCGTTCGCACTGGAAGGCCGCAACCCGGCCTTCTTCAGCGACGTGGACACCCGATGGCGACGACATTCGGACGCACCCAGGTGGACGAGCCGGTCCGGTTGCGATTTGATGGGATTGATGGCGATGAAGTTGGTGATCCCTCCGTGCATGGCGGCGACGAGCGCGCATTGCTCTGCTACGCGCGGAGCAACTATGAATTTTGGTCCGAACGCCTGAACATCACCTATGCACAAGCATTTGCCAGCGGATTCGGTGAGAACCTTACCGTCGACGGCGTGAGCGAGCACGATATTTGCGTAGGAGACCGATTTGAGCTCGGTACGGCAATCGTAGAAGTTGCTCAACCACGATCCCCCTGTTGGAAGATTGGCGCCTATTGGAACGTGAGCACGCTAACCAAGGAAGTGTATCGCGGCGGACGGAGCGGCTGGTTTCTCCGCGTTAAGCAGGAGGGCGTGTTTGCGGTTTCCGATCGGCTGCTGCTGGTCGATCGGCCTTATCCACAGTTTACAATCCAAGCCCTAAATGATGCAATCGTCGAGCTCGAAACCCATCGCAACGAATCCGAACTCGATTTTGATTTCGTCAAGGCGGTGGCACAATGCCCGGCGCTTTCCCCCGGTTGGCGTACTGCATTTGCGCAAGCACTTTCTTAGTCTATTCTAAACGCCGGATATACACGGATTCATCACCGACAAGCCGTATTGACGATCCACTGAATTGCCGCATTGTTATGCGTATCAATTTCGAAGCGCACCATTGCGCTTCGCACA
Organism: Vulcanimicrobiota bacterium; assembly: GCA_030775925.1. Lineage (GTDB taxonomy): Bacteria > Vulcanimicrobiota > Vulcanimicrobiia > Vulcanimicrobiales > Vulcanimicrobiaceae > JACRUB01. The sequence continues at coordinate 6,887 of JALYIF010000302.1, forward strand.
CGGGCTCCAACCGCAATCGCGCGGTGCGAAGCTCGTTCATCCGGTCGTAATCGGCTCCGCAAGGTCCCCGCAAAGCACGGTAACGAGACCGGTCGAAAGATGGTACTCGGCTCCAACTACAGCCAGGCGCCCTTGTGTTCGGGCCGTTGCAATCAGCGGATCCATTGTTTGCAAGTCGGTCGTAACATTGCGCACATTTTGGGCAATTGCAGCTTCCAGTAAGTCATTTTCGCCGCGCACCGATTCCACACTAGGCCGAATTGCATCGACGATGGTGGCAATGCGTGATGGCGGTTGGTGACCGTTTTGGACGGAGTCAACGGCCGCCGTAACCGCACCGCAGTTGGAATGTCCGAGGACCATCACGAGGGATGATCCGAACATCTCCAGCGCATATTCGACCGAGCCGATGACATGGTCGTTGAGAATATTCCCCGCTACACGAATTACAAATAAGTCGCCCAAACTCTGGTTGAATACGATCTCGATCGGTACGCGTGAATCAGAGCATCCCAGGACAATTGCGAACGGCCGCTGCTCGGCCATCGTGTGGCGGCGGTTGACAGCGTGCGCATGCATGCCTTCAGGATAGTCATCGGCTGCGTAACGGCGGTTGCCTTCAATCAAGCGGCGGAGCGCGGCCTCGGGCGGAACGGTTCTATTCAAAGCGACCTCATTGCTGGCCGTTATTCGCCCCCGCAACGGCCCCACCCGTTGCGTGAGCCATGCTCGGTCGGGCAGAACGTTCTTTTTGTGCGTTGCGACATTTCTATGACGATGTCGCTCCCGCCATCAGGCATGGTAGGTGAAGTGTGAAAGTAACGACCAACAACGTGCCGGTCGCGCTAGACCGCGCGAGCAAAGAATACCCTGGCGGTGTAACCGCACTGCACGACGTTTCTTTCACCGTTGCTCCGGGGGAGTTGCTTGGATTGCTCGGTCCGAGCGGCTGCGGAAAGAGCACGGTTCTGAACTTGATTGGCTGTATCGATCTGCCAACCGCCGGGCATGTGCTGATTGCCGGCAGCGACACCGCACTCCTCAAAGATGACGACCTCACGCGCTTGCGCCGGGATCGCGTTGGAACCGTCTTCCAGTTTTTCAATTTGCTCCCAACGCTAACGCTTGCCGAAAATGTCGGTCTGCCGCTTTCGCTCCAGCGTGTCGCACGCTCTGAGATCGAGCGCCGTGTGAAGGCCGTGATGGAAACCGTTGGCCTGAGCGACCGCCTTGCGGCTTACCCCGCACAAGTCTCAGGCGGCCAACTCCAGCGCGCGGCAATCGCGCGCGCGATCATTCACGAGCCCGCTATCGTCCTTGCCGATGAGCCAACCGGCAATCTGGATTCCAAGAATGGGGAAAACGTTCTGAAGATTCTACGCGCCCTGTCGGACGCGGGACAGACGATCGTGATGGCGACGCATAGCCTCGAAGCGGCGAATATCTGCGACCGGCGTATTCACTTGCTCGACGGCGTGATTTCCGGCCAAACATGAGCGCTTTACTGCGCGCCCTAGTCACACGCTACATCGCAAAAAACGTGCTTCGGTCGGCCGTGACGGCAATTGCGGTGATGCTCGGTGTCGCGTTGGTTTTTGCGATCGATCTTGCTAATGCAACGGCTGTAGCCTCGTTTTCATCGAGCGTCAACGTTATCGCCAATCAGGTGAATTTGCAAGTTCTGGGGAGTGGTCGCGGATTTTCAGAAAATATTCTGCTACCCATCCAGCGTTTGCCCGGTGTTCAATCGGCTTTTCCGATTATCGAGGACGAACTCATCATCGGTGAACGTCCTGCGGATCCGGAGTCCGGAGAGGTTCTCCGCGTTATTGGAATGGATGTGACGCGCCCGCTTCCACAGGCGGTTGGCACGGAAGCGAAGCCCTTTGATCTCAACGCGTTCATCAACAACGATGGAATTATTTTAAGCGAGCGCATTGCACGAACGTATCATGCGCCTGCTGGCGCGCCGCTCGTAGCGCTCGCAGGCGTTCATCGAATTGACCTGCACGTCAGCGCGGTCATTCCGGCTCGGCAAGCCGGGGTCGATTCAAGTGTCGCGTTCGTGGACCTCGCAACGGCGCAAGATGCCTTTCTCAAAAACGGAAGACTGGACCGGATCGATTTGATTATCGATCCCTCGCAGCTACTTCAGGTGGAAAAAACGATCCGCACGATTGTGCCACCGGGGGCGCGCGTCATCCAACCCGCCGTGCGGACGAGCGAGATCGAGCGGCTTCTGCGCAGTTTCCGGTTGAATTTGGAAGCGCTCTCGTACGTCGCGCTGCTAGTCGGCATGTATTTGATTTACAACACGGTTGCGATTTCGGTCGTCCAGCGCAAGCCGGAAATCTCCACGCTTCGCGCGCTCGGCGCGAGCCGCAAAGGCATTTTTCTTGCGTTTGTTGCCGAAGGCGCTTTGTATGGGGTGATTGGCACGCTTGCGGGGTTGGGAGCGGGAGCTGTGCTGGCGCATGCAGCCGTCGCAGCGGTCTCTCACACGGTCTCGACGCTGTACGTGGGCTCCCACGCGGACACGGTTATATTTACCGCCCATGCATTCGTCAAAGCGATCGCGGTCGGTATTGGATCGGCGCTGGTATCGGCGGCCGGGCCCGCATGGGAAGCCGCCGGTGTTGCGCCCGCGATTGGAATGCGCGGCTCCTCGAACGATAGCGCGCGTCCGCACGCTCATCGCTTCAGTACCCTCAGCGGTGTTGCACTGTTGGCCACTGCATGGATTGCATCGCGAGCACCGGCTGTTGACGGCGTGCCGCTCTTCGGCTTTCTGTCCGCAGCACTCCTAATCGCCGGTGCGTCTCTTTGCGTACCGATCGTTTTGACTACGGTGCTGGGAATATGTAGCGCACTTTCCAATCGCCGGATGCCGTCGTTTGCGCTGGCAATCGGCGCTATGCGTGCCGGTCTTAACCGGTACGCCGTCGCCGTTGCGTCGCTTGCCGTTGCGGTTGCGATGATGACCAGTATTGCGATTCTCATCACGTCATTCCGAGCGACCATCATAGATTGGGCGGGGCAGACGCTACAAGCAGACCTGTTCATCAAGCCGCCGGGCGTGGTAGACGCGTCCTTTAGCGGGCGCTTCGAGCCGGAGTTCGTGAAGAGAGTCGCTCGCGTGAAGGGCGTGAGTGCGGTCGACACGTTTCGCGGTTTTTCGATTCCTTTTCGCGGTGGAACAACATTTTTAGGAGCAACAAATTTTTCGTCGTTTAGCGCGCGCAATAAGGTAAGTTTTGTCGGCCGTGTCGACGTGCCGGCGCTCGCCCGGCAACTAGCCGGGTCTACAAACGTGATCGTTAGCGAACCATTTGTTCTGCGCTATGGCCTGAGTACCGGAGATATGTTTTCAATCGACACGCCTTCGGGGCCGGTTGCGCTTCGTATTCTGGCGACCTACAACGACTATGCATCGGACTCCGGTGCATTCATCATGGATCAGGGGACTTTCCTGAAGCTCTATCACGATCCAACGGTCGATTCGATTGCGGTGTACGTGGGCGAGCGGGTCTCCCTGGCTCAGATTCGTTCGGCTATCATCCGGGCGGTAGCCCCCGACCGGATCGACATCGAAACCAACCGCGAACTCCGAACCGTCGTACTAAGCATTTTCGATCGCACGTTTGCAATCACCAACGCTTTGTACATTGTAAGCATTGCTATTGCCGTACTCGGCGTGGTGAGTACGCTTTTTGCCCTCGTGCTCGAGCGCCGGCGCGACATTGCACTCTTACGATATTTAGGCGTGACGCGGGGCGGCGTTCGACGGATGGTCTATACACAAGCGGGACTCGTGGGTATAACGGCCTCACTTTGGGGCATCATCTTGGGTGTCGCCCTTTCCCTCTTGCTGATCTTTGTAATCAACCGGCAATCGTTTGGATGGGTCATCAGCCTACGGGTTCCGTATGCATTTTTCTTAGAGGTTGCGGTACTTATTTGCCTTGCAGCAGTGTTGGCGGGCATTTACCCGGCTGCCGTTGCAGCCCGGATTGCAACAGCAGAGGTACTGCGCGATGAATAAAATACGTTGTCTGGTGCTTATCAGCGCGATTGCTCTGAGCGGAGCCGCACGAAGTGTGCCTTTTTCTGCGGCAGTTGCGCCATACCACTTCGTCTTCCCGCGCGATCATGGATCGCATCCGTCGTATCGGACCGAGTGGTGGTATTTCACGGGACACCTACAGAGCTCCAGCGGGCACCGCTTCGGATATGAATTGACGTTTTTTCGAGTGGGTCTTGCACCAAGTGCGCGCGCTGCACGCGCGGGCAAGAGCGCGTGGCACGGCACGCAGCTCTATCCGGCGCATTTCGCGATTACCGACGAACAAAGCGGCCGCTTTATCTACTATGAATCGTTCGCCCGGGATGCGCTCGGTCAGGCAGGCGCGGGAGAAGGCAGATTGTCCGTCCACGTCCACAACTGGGAGCTTACTGGAGCGATGCCGTTTCATCTGCGCGCGGCCAGCGGGCCTGACGCGATTGCGCTGAGCGTCACCTCGCAGAAGCCACCGGCCATTCATGGGCAAGGCGGCGTTTCCCGGAAAGGGCCCTGCGTATCTTGCAGCTCGCACTACTATTCATATACTCGTCTGCAAACTCAAGGTACACTGCGCGCGCTGGGGCGTACCTACGCTGTAACCGGCACTTCTTGGATGGATCACGAGTTTGGTTCTGATGAGCTTCAGAGCGATCAGGCGGGATGGGACTGGTTCTCAATTCAGTTGTTCGACGGCCGCGAAATTATGCTGTATCACATGCGCCAAAAGGATGGGAGCACCACACCCGAATCGAGTGGAAGTTTGATTGGGCCCCGCGGAGGCGTACGATACCTTCCGCGCTCTGGGTTTTCGATCGAATCACAATCGGCTTGGGTCAGCCCGCATACAGCGGCACACTATCCGGCGCAATGGACGATTCGAGTCAAAGGCGTGCCAACGTTGCTGCTTGCTCCGGTCGTGGCCGACCAGGAGCTTGTGAACGCAAGCAACGGAGTGACCTATTGGGAAGGCGCGGTTGCGGTGCGCTCCACGACCGGCGCACTGCTCGGGTATGGCTACGTGGAACTTACCGGATACGCGAACCCCGTTCGGCTATAGCGCAGGCCCGGATGGCAAAGAAGTCGTCTTAAGTCCGCTGCAAAGTGAACTTTAAGACCCAATTTGCCGACCATAGGGTCATAAACCGCTATTCCAATTTGCGCCAGATGAGCGCATAAGTAAGGGCGCAGATATGAGTACCTTCGCTAGTGCGCGAGGCCGAATGCTATGCCCTTACTAGGCAAAGCTCTTAAAGCACTCGCGCTTGCTGCCATGTACTCAGTTGGATTACCGAGCTGCGGTGGCGCAAGCGGGGGTGTCGCTTCAGAAGCCGGGCAGACGTCGATTCCCGCTCCGGCTGCATCTGCATCCAATGGCTGGCGCGTCACCGTCTATTACACCGCGGTGATGGCCTATTATGCAGGCAGCCCGCAGCCGGTTTACGGTTGTTTAGATTTAGACTGCACGAAAGCAAACGTGCTGTTAGGAACGTTTCCAAACGATTTTGTAGCGGTTGTAAAAACCGAAGGGACCGGCAAAATCGCTAACGGTTCATATTTGAATTGGTCGAGTGATGTCGGTTATTGGCACGATACATCCCCGCGC
>JALYIF010000303.1 GCA_030775925.1 Vulcanimicrobiota bacterium
ACGTAAGACGCACGGTCTCGAACACCGGTCTCGGGCCACGCATAGGCAACTTGATCGAAACCAAAGGCCGAACAATAATAATGCGCTGCTTGTTTTGCGTTGCCGACATAAAACTCAAGGTAAGCCCAATCAATGTTGGCCAGGGGGTTGCTCGCGTGCGTGCTCAGCGTACTCATGGTTCCAGCACTTGGCGGACCGGGCATAAGGGCCCTGGTGCGCTGCGACGAATGAGCCCACTCCGATGGATGCAACGCACGCACTCTTTGAAAACCTCATCGACTATGCCGGTCTCTTCCCGCCCGCAGAGCTGGAGGTCGAGCCCGCGGTCGAAGAATATGACACGCTGCGGCAGGGTGCTCGGGCGTGGATGCTCGGCCGATTTATTCTGCCCGCCTCACGCGTTTTTGAGGTGTGCGAACAGATCGGGCAAGGTGATCCTTTTCCGCTCAGCGTTATTGTCGACGGCGGAAGCGATCCGGTCGCCTGGCTTACTACCGCGACCGCTCGCCTTGCGACCGTCGTGCAAGCATCCACTGGGAACCCAATACGCGTGGAAGCCCTGGAAGTACCGGTTCCCCCACCGGCTGCTGCGCGGGACACGTATGATTCGGTGATCGCGCAATTTGGGATGGTTGCTCATAATGCCGGGCTGCGCGGATTGCCGATCTTTGTCGAGCTCACACGGGACGCGCAATGGGAGCGTTTACTTCCGGGCGCAATGGCCGCACTCGCGCGCGCAAAGTTCGGCGCCAAGCTGCGGTGCGGAGGCGTTGTGCAAACGGCGTTCCCTACGAGCGAGCAGATCGCGGCCTTTGTGCGTGCTGCCTACGAACATGAGGTTCCATTTAAAGCCACAGCTGGGCTGCATCATCCGGTTCGCCGTCGCGATCCCGGAACGGGACTGCTCATGCACGGCTTTCTCAATCTGCTCGCAGCCACGCTTTTTATTCGGGACGGCGCAGGCGATCAGGAAGTGATTGAAATATTGGAAGAGCGCGACGAAGCGGCTTTTCGATTGGCGCCCGACACCTTTAGCTGGCGGGAGCGCAGCGCATCCTTGCATGAGATTCAAGTCGGTCGCAAGAGCGGCCTGATCAGTTACGGGAGTTGTAGTGTGGAAGAACCGGTTGGAGATTTAATCGCCCTCAACATGCTGCAACCCAGTCAAGCACCGCTGTGAAGATATTCATTCCTTCCGGCTCGGATTTTCCCATCGAGAATCTGCCCTATGGCGTGTTTTCCAGTGGTGGCGGCGAACCGCACATCGGCGTTGCCATCGGAGAACAAATCTTTGATCTGAAAGCCGCAACCTTGGCAGGCCTCTTCGATGTGCAATTTACGAATCGCCGTCCGCTATGCGCCACAACGCTCAACCCATTACTCGCCCTCGGGCGTGCGACGTGGACGACTTTGCGCGAGCGGATCACCGATTTGCTCGCGGCCGGGAATGACGAGATCGAACGCTGCGGCGAGTCAGCGGCGCTGTTCGTCTTGCAGCGGGATGTCAAAATGCATCTGCCGTTTGCAATCGGCGACTATATCGACTTCTATTCATCGCTGGAGCACGCGACCAACATGGGCAAAATTATCCGGCCGGGCAGTGAGCCGCTCATGCCCAATTGGCGCTACCTCCCGATTGGATATCACGGCCGGTCGAGCACCGTGGTGATCGATGGAACGCCGGTGCGACGCCCCGCCGGACAGAGTAAAGCCGCGGACGCGAGTGCTCCGGTTTTTGGCCCAAGTAAATCGCTGGATATTGAATTGGAGATTGGATTTGTAACCGGCCCTGCCACCGCATACGGGACGCCGATGCCGATCCAAGATGCCCGCAACCACATTTTTGGACTCGTGCTCGTCAACGATTGGAGCGCACGCGATATCCAGGCGTGGGAGTACCAACCGCTGGGTCCATTTTTGGGCAAATCATTCGGTACGTCCATTTCGCCATGGGTCGTGACGCTCGACGCACTTGAGCCATACCGCGTCGCCGGTCCAAAACAGGATCCCGAGCCGATGCCGAATCTTCGCACCGCGGAGCCATGGAGTTACGACATCAATCTTCAAGTGCTCTTACAAACGACCAGCATGCGGGAGCAAAAAATCGATCCAGCAATTGTAGCGACTTCCAATTATAAATATATGTATTGGAATATGGCGCAGCAGCTTGCCCACGCTGCTAGCAACGGCACCAACATCGAGCCAGGTGACCTGTATGCATCGGGCACGATTTCCGGGCCGACGCCGGACAGTCTTGGAAGCTTCATGGAATTAACGTGGCGGGGAGCGCAGCCGCTGCACCTGCCTTCAGGCGAAAAGCGCGGATTCTTACTCGACGGCGATACGGTTATTCTTAGAGGATGGTGCGAACGCGAGGGCGCTCCGCGCATCGGTTTCGGCTCCGTAACGGGAACAATCTTGCCTGCGTATTCTTAAGAAATCAATTCTCGGAAAATCGAGCCGTTAGGGTGCTAGGAACTGATTGGCACAGGTGCAACGTAGGAACGTAAGCTGCCATTCGCGCGGTGATGAGCGCAGAACGATCGACTGCATCGCTTCCGGAACTTTCCTGAAGGCTGCTGGCGAGAACTTCTCCCTTAGACGAAAGCGAGACTGCAATAAGCGCCGTTTGTTGATGAACGCCCAGCGCTTGCTCCGGCACACGTTTCGGCAGCAGTACTGGATCATGATTGAGTAAAGGGCATCCCGTCGACGGCCCGTTGGGTAAGTCCGGATCGAGCGTTACTTGAACCTCTAGGGTGCCCGGGACCGCGGAGCACTGTTTGCTGGCGGGTGCATACGTACTGAAAAGTGTGTAAATAATGGCAGCACGATCGAGACCTGCAATCCCCGACGATTGGTCGATCCTTCCATCCTCAACAACACCTCTGCTGTTGATTGCGAGTTTTACCGTTATAGATATAGCTCGCAGCCGTCTTTCAACGCCGCTGGGCCAAGCCAATTTTGGCGAATACAACGTTAACACAGGATGATCGGCTGAGCATCCCGCTACGGCCACGGCTTGCCGGTGGGTAGCGACCACGGCAAAAAAGACGGCTACAGCGAGGATGCATATGCTTCTCATATCTTGGTCGTTTCTTCGATCCAGGAGCGGTAATACTTGGGATCTTCCAAATTAAGTGCGGTCTCGGCAATCAAAAGCGGCTTGAATGTGTCCACCATGACGGCGATTTCGTCGGTTGAAGTTTTACCCAGGCTACTCTCCACTGCACCGGGTTGCGGACCATGAGGTGCACCGGCTGCATGAAGCGTAATCGAACCTTCGCTAACGCCGCGTCGGCTCATGAAGTTACCGCTAACGTAATACAGGATCTCGTCGCAGTCGACGCTCGAATGATTATATGGTACGGGAATGGCGAGCGGATGGTAATCGAACATGCGGGGGACAAACGCGCAGAATGCCGCGCCGGGCGCTTCAAACGTTGCGTGTGCGGGCGGGGGCTGATGCAGCTTTCCGGTAATCGGCATGAATTCATCGACGTTGAAGGCGTATGGGTAGCAGAAACCGTCCCACCCGATGACATCGCACGGATGGTTTTGTACGATGTAGATCGCGTTGCGGCCGGCGTTCGTTACTCGGACTTCGTACTCGCCTGGTGCGTCGAGCGGTGCTGGTAACACCGGGGATCGGAAATCGCGCTCGTAGTACGGCGCATGCTCTTCAAGCTGGCCGAAATCATTGCGATATTTTTTGGGGATCGTCACCATGCCGCGGCTTTCCCAAACCACGACCCGGGTCGGCGAAGACGGTTGGAAACGGTAGGTCGTGCCACATGGAATGACAAGGTAATCATGCGGACCGTATGCGAGATCTCCGAAACATGTTTGCAATGTTCCCGACCCACGATGCACAAACAGCAATTCGTCGCCACCCACATTGCGGTAGAAATACTCCATTTGCTCGGTGACATCGGCTATCGACATCGTCATATCGCTATTGCCTACGAGCGGGATGCGTGCTTCGATCGCGTTCCCCGGAAGGGCACTGTTTTGCGTGAGGAAATGACGATTGCGTAATGGTTCGTTGGGGACGAAGCGGGTGGCGGGCCGGTCCCAGGCCCGAACTTCAAGGGTGGCCGTTGGCGGCCGTAAGTGGTAGAGCAGGGAGTAGACGCTTTCAAAGCCCTTGGTTGAGAAGAGTTCCTCAGCGTACAGTCCGCCGTCAGGCCGGCGAAATTGAATGTGTCGTTTATGGGGGAGCGAACCTTGGGCAACGTACGACGGCATCGGAGCTATTCCGCGCTGGCGTCGCGAGGATGAGCGACCGCACGTTCGGCCGCATCGAATCCAACGCGGCTGTGCGTGCCATCGCAAAATGGCTTTGTGGTGGAACCACCGCACCGGCAGAGTGCAATGGTTGTACGGCCATCTGCCGGGTAAATGGTTCCATCTGCATCGGTAAGGGTAATATCGCCGGTCACCAAATAAGGACCACTATTGCGAACTTTGATCACGACCTCGGACACGACGTACCTTTCGGGCTTGGGTAGTTGGCCGGTCTTTCTCGTGGGCGAGACCAAACTCCGCGTGCGCTCGCTCTGCGCTGCGTTCGCCGCTGCCGCGAGCCGATAACTAGAACACAAATGGCCAGCATTGAGCGCTATCGCGATGTCTCCATGACCGCCGCCCGGTGGTTAGCTGAGACCAATTCCGTTGAGACGCTCTTTGGGCGGTTCTGCGAACTGCTTACCGGTTCGCTTGGGCAGCTTAGCGCTTACCTTGCTTTCGCCCGCGAGAATGAACTTCGAATTGAGTTCTCATATGAGGGGACGACCGCGCGCCACGTCGATGGCGTGCCTGTGCCGGCCGGCTCAAGGGCCTACACAGTTTTGGAGACCGGTAAGGCGCAATCGTCTAGGAAGGACGAGCGCCGGACCATCGAGCTGCCATCGCAGTATGAAGCGTTGTACGGGGCATACCAGCCTGTCGTCCTTGGCCACAGCATTGCGGGCGTGTTTTGGATCACCCGTGTGTCGCGCAACGCATTCCTACCCGACGATCTAACCCTCATCGAAGCCGTGAGCGGGTATCTTGCGGGCGCAATCGCTGAAAATGGGACGGAGCTTGCGACGCTGCAACTTCAGGAATCGGCGGGGGTTGATTCCCTCACCGGCGTAACAAACCGGCGCAGTTTTGACCATCGGCTGGAAGCCGAATGCGATGCGGTGACGCCACTTTCGATCATCATGTTCGATATCGACCACTTCCATGCGTATAACGAGCAATACGGGCCGGTTTCCGGCGATAACATCTTGCGACATGTCGCGCAGAGCGCAAACAACTGCTTTACACGAACAGCGGATCTGTTCGCACGTTATGAAGGTGAGAAATTCGTCGCGCTGCTGCCGCGTACGAAGTTAGACGGGGCGGCGACGATTGCGGAGAGAGTGCGCGCTGCCATTTATGACCTCGCCATTCCGCACGCGGGTTCGCCCGATGGTCTCGTAACGATTAGCGCAGGTGTCGGCACGTGTCCCCCGGGGCTCGAACGGACTGGTGCCGGTTTGGTAGAGCTGGCGCAAAAAGCACTCTCAGCAGCCAAGGGTGCGGGACGAAACCGGGTAGCTCACAATGACGACTCCGGCTTGGACTCTGTTGCCGCTCCCACCGAGCTCGCGCCGATCGTTTTGCCCGTTCCGACGTCGCGCTTTTTTGGGCGCGAAAAGGAATTGGAAGGGCTCGGCCGTTTGGTCGATTCCGAGCGGCTCGTCACGATCGTGGGCCCCGGGGGGATCGGGAAAACGCGTTTAGCGCTCCAAGCTGCGCTGCATTCCGCAAAGCGGTTTCCGGATGCCGTTCGATTTGCGGATTTCGGCTCGGTCAGCAATCCCGATCGAGTTCCTTATGTTGTTGCAACCGCGCTCGGTATCGCGGTCTCAGCAGAGTCTGCAGTGGTTTCGCAATTGCTTGCATTTATTGAGAAGCGGCAAATGCTGTTGATCTTCGACAATTGCGAGCACCTCATTGCGCCGTGCGCCAGTCTCGCGGAAGCGTTGTTGCGCTCGGCACCTGGTGTGCATATTTTAGCGACGGCGCGTGAAGCGCTACGCCTCGACGGTGAGATTACCTATGCGCTTTCGCCGCTCTCCGATGAAGAAGCGGTGCAGCTGTTTACTGAGCGCGCACTAGCGGTTGACCCCAATTTAATCCTCACCGAAGAAGACCAATCCGCACTATCTGATTTGTGCACGGCGCTCGATCGAATTCCCATGGCCATTGAACTCGCTGCCGCGCGCGTAAATATGTTCAATGTCCAGCAACTTTTGGAGAATCTCCACGACCGCTTTAATTTGCTGTCCGAAGGCCGACGCTTCGCAAGCGAGCGACAGCAGACGCTGTGGGGCTTAATTGATTGGAGCTATCGCCTCCTGGAGGAAGATGAGTGCCGGCTGTTCGGTCGGCTTTCCGTGCTTGCCGGCGAGTGGACGTTTACCGCGGTCGATGCGTGTTGTTTTGACGAGGCGCTGCCTCCCGAGCAACGGTCGGCGCTCTTCAGCCGGTTGGTCGCAAAATCACTCGTCACCACGACGAGGCATCCCACTGGTGTGCGCTACCGGCTGCTTGAGTCCATTCGCGACTACGCAGACCGTAAGCTCAGCGAGTCAGGGGAAGCAGAAACGATCAAAAATCATCATGCGGCGTATTTCGCGGCATTCGTAAAGCGCATGTTTGATGAACATGACGTTGCGCGCAGCGATGCGTTTGTTGCAATCGTCGATGAAGAGTATCCGAATTTACGATCGGCTTTGGGCTGGGTGAATGAGGTTCATGACGCCGAACTCGCGGCGAAGCTCACCTCTGTTTTGGATCATTTTTGGCTGGCTCGCGGACAATTTCGCGAAGGGCATCATTGGATCGAGCGCTGCCTAAAGATGGAAGCGTCAATTCCGGCAGCGTTGCGGGTAAAACTGTATCGCAGCTTTATTCGCTTAAGTTTTTACGAGAGCGACTACGTCGTAATGGAGGATGCCGCTACGAAAGCGATCGCTCTCTACACGGAACTCGGCGATCGGACCGGCCTCGCCCAAACCCAGAACGCACTGGGCATCGTCAAGCACCTGTTTGGAAAGACCGAAGAAGCGGAAGCGCTCTTTCAGGAAAGCTTGGCGACCTCAAGGGAGCTTGGGCATCGTCGTGACTCGGCACACTCATTGAGCAACCTGGGCGCCATCGCGCTCGATCAGCGCGGAGATTTCGCCGCGGCTGGCAAGATTTTTGAGGAATGTCTGCAGATCAGCCGCGAGTTAGGAGACCGGCGGGGAGAGTCCATCGATCTTTCCAACCTCGGAGCTGCGGCGTTTTATTCGGGGAATATCGATAGCGCGATTCAGTACAGCCGGCAGGCGCTAAAACTGTCGCGCGACCTGCAAATGGAACCGCTGGTGGGCTCAGAGCTCATCTCTCTTGGCCGCTACGAACTAGACAAAGGCAACCTCTCAGAAGCGGTCCTCGCATTGAAGAAAGGCTTGGGGATTTCTCGCCGCCAGCACAATCATGAATATATTGCGATGGCAATTGAAACGTTTGCACGAGTAGCACTCAAACTTGGTCGCTTTACCGATGGTGTCCAAATGCTCGCCTATGCTGAGAAATTTCGTGTACGGCATAAAGTGCCCAGGTTACCGTTTCCGGTTCGGGAAACCGAGGACCTAAAAGCGGCGCTTCGCAAGCCGCTCGACGATGCTGCGTACGAGCGGCAGTGGGGCACGGGCGAACGCCTGACGCTGGCCCAGGTAACAAAGACGGCCGTAAATTTCCTGACGCGCGGGAAGAAGACGCGATAAAACTGGCCGGCCTTACGGATTGACGTCGAACTGTTTGTAAAAGGCATCCGGGCTCATCGTCCGCCCCAGAAAGGCTTTCACTTCGGCGTCTGGCTCCAGCGTGCGCGCTGGTGCGAGGATCGATGTACGGTAACGCATGCCGACAGCCGGATTCTCAAGACCGCCCTTTTGGAATGCGGTAAACATGTCTTGTGCATACACGAGCGCCCACAGGTAACTGTAATACCCCGCGTCATACCCGAAGAGATGTCCGAACGATGCCTGCGGGTGTATGCCATCGCTCATAGGAAGCGGTGTATACTCCTTGGCAACTTGAGCCCATACCGAAGTGGTGTCCACAACCGGACCCATTGTGTGATACTTCATATCGGTAAGTGCCAGTTGGATCTGCCGCGTGGTGTAGTAGGCGTTATTGACGTACCGGGCCGCAATAATCTTTGCAATCAAGTCATCCGGTAACGGTTGTCCGGTGGTGACATTGGAGCTAACTTCTTTTAGGACCG
>JALYIF010000304.1 GCA_030775925.1 Vulcanimicrobiota bacterium
ATCCTAACCAAGCATCACTGGCGGATGTGGAATCGTACGAGACGCAGATTGTAAAAGCGCTTCAAAAAAAACAGATCCGCGTTTACCTCGTTACCGTTAGGCCCTATTTTCTTGATGCAGCCTGGCAGGCCTCGCAGGGAGCGTTGAGCGATCCAGTCAAGCAAATGAAGATCGTCACCGAATCATTGGACGACTTCGAGGTTGCGCAACGACCTGTGGTTTCAGGTGTTTTGGATATTCGAGCCCACCCGGAACTCTTGCGGGCCGATATTTACGATGTAAATCGACTCCATTTTGCGCTGTGGGGGCAGCCACTGATCGCAGGAGCTATTGCGTCCATGATGTTGCAATAAGCGCGTCAACTGAGCGGCCAATGTGTGGTTCCGAAAAAGTGTGAATGGAGAGGCCGTTCCGTGCGTCTAGGTTTACGACAAAGCATGACAGAACCAAAGTCGACCATGTGGCAACAAGGCTTCGGGAAGCGCGGCACACGCATGGTCGTGTTTGCGTTAGTTGCGGGTGTCGTGTTAAGCTCAGCCGCTTCCGCTCGTCACGGCCGGAGCGTTAAGCACGTATTTGCTTTTTTGGGCGATTCAGTCATGTGCTCGCTCTACAGCCCGCCGGGCTATCCCGTGCTGATCAAAAAAAAGCTGAACTTATCTCTGCACAATTTGACAACGGTGGATCCCCCAGGTCCGGGGTACTTTATTTGGCAGGCTAAGCCGCTGCTCGTTCCAAGGATCCCTGCAGACACGACGGATGCAGTGATCGGTTTGGGTACGGACGACATCTTGCCTGTTGCGGAAATAGAGTTAGGCATCCCTATAGTGGACAAGGGGAGGAAGCACCATACGTTAGCCGCACTCGAGCGAGACATGACTGCGCTCGTCAAAGATCTCAAGAAACGTCATATCCGCGTTTTTCTTATCACCGTAAAAAATTATGCCTACGATCCAAAGTGGACACAGACGCCCCCTCTCAGCCACGAGGTCCTTGCTAAGATGCAAGTCGTAACCGACGCCTTGGACGATTTTGAATTAGGTTTGGGAGCGGCGGTCTTCGACGTTCGCAAGTACCCCGAACTGTTAGCGAGTTCCACTTACACCGATGGAATCCACTTCAATCCCGCTGGATTGCAGCTTTTCGTGAACGATTTTTCTACGTTCTTAGTTAAGAGCGGGGCAACGCAGTGATCGCTTCCATGATGCTGCAATAACGCGCATTTAAACTAAACGCTTATGTGTTCGTTTTTTCCAGAAAAATGTATAGTATCCAAATTGCAGGCTAAGAACGACGGCGAAAGATACGGGGTAGCCTACCCAGATGCCGTTCAGACCCATATGTTGCATAAGCAGATAAGCAACCGGCACTTCGATCGCCCAGATTGCAAAAATGCCGTTGAGCGTGGGCCACAGAACTGCGCCACTAGCCCGCATAATGCCCGAGAGCACCGCGGAGTTGCCAAAAAGCAAGTATCCCCAGAGCGTGATCATCAGCAGCCCGTGCGCCTTGTGCAGCGTGTCGGCATCAGTTAAAAACCAACCCAAGATATTCCAAGCGAACAGGTAGCACAGCGCCACGAGCGTTCCGACGATCGCGTATTGCAGAGCCACGGCAGAATGGACAACGCTTGCCAATTTGTCGGTTCGGCTTGCGCCAATACATTGGCTTGCAAAGATCGATCCGGCGATTCCGATGCTGATGGCGGGAAATTGCACGTAGCCGACAACCTGATTGACGGCACCGTATGCTGCGGTCGCATGCGAGCCAAAGTGGTTGACGAATGAGAGCACGGCAACCTCAGCAAGCGACACCATTACCACCTGAAGGCCGGTCGGCAAACCAATCTTCACGATATTTTTAGCGATCGCAGAATCGAAGCGCAGGTCGGTGATAATTTCCCAGTCGAGCGCGAGCGGACTCTTGCGGGCACGCAAATAGAACATCATGCCGATCATGGCAACCAGATTTGCGATAATCATGGCGACAGCCGCACTCACAACGCCAAGCTGTGGCATGCCGACCCAACCCCGGATAAAGACCGGTGTAAGGACCACGCCGATGACCGTTGAGACGATGAGAAAATAGAACGGCGTCGTGGAATCGCCGGTTCCCCGAATTACGGTCGTATAGATCAGGTAGAGAAATAGGATGGGCGATGAGACAAGGATGACACGCGAGTAGCTGATTGCATCCGCCATAATATTTGCAGGCGTGCCTAAAAGAATCAGCAGTCGATCGGTAAAGATCAGCCCGACGATCATGGCGATCACGCCGAGGGCTAGGCCCATAAAGAGCGTCGTACCCGTGATCTGTTTCATTTTGTGCACGTCGCGCGCACCAAATGCTTGCCCAATGAGCACCGTCGAACCGCTCGATAAACCGATCAAGAATGAGATCAGCAAAAAAAGAACCGGGAAGAACGCCGAGATCGCTGCCAACGCGTCCACGCCGATCATCCTGCCGACAAAAATGCTGTTGAGCGTTTGCGAAATCGATTGCAGAATGTTCGAGAGCATCAGCGGGATTAAAAACATTCCCATCGTCTGCCACATCGGCCGGCTACCGTGCAGAACATCAAAGCCGCCGCGCGGCTTGGGAGGGGCTTCTTCTACAAGCGTCGCGTTCTCAGTCGGATCCATCCATTATTCGTTCGCAAGCAAAGTATAAATCTCTTTACGGGCGCCGTTTAAGACCGCTGTTACGGCCGCGACTAACTGCGGATTGCCCTGCGCAGCTTGTTGCGCTGCGGCGTGCAGCTTGTGCATCGCCTCTGCGACGGGATGCGGCGGCTTATGCGAAGGCGCGTTGTGTAACAAATCTTCCGCGCCGGCGCCGTGATGCTTGAGATGCTCGAGCCCTTGCTCGGTAATAACGTATACGCGCTTGCCGTCCTCATCCCGGCTCTGGACGAATCCCGCTTCTTCCAGCGCCGATAGTGCCGGATAAATTGAACCGCCGCCCGGCCTCCAGTGACCGCCGCGCTCCTTAAACTCACGCATGAAGTCGTATCCGTGGCGCGGCCGTTCGGAGAGCAAACGGAGCAAGATAAACGGCAGCAGGCCGCGCTTCATGCGGTTGCGTGGCTGGCCGAAGCTAAAAAATGGACGCTCTTCGAAATTCATATCGCGATAGTATTCGATATATCGTTATATGTCAATGGTCGCTTGACGAGGGCTCCGCAGCGTAGGGCTGCAATGAGCCCGAAGCATGCGGCTCGATAAATTTATGAAGATCTCGCGGCTCTCAAAGCGGCGCTCAGAAGCCCATGAAGCGCTCGAGCACGGCCGCATCACCAAAGAAGGCCGCGCACTCAAGCCCGGATACCAAGTCAAGGCGGGCGACGTGCTTGAGATTCATTATGCAACGCGCTTTGTCACCGTTCGCGTGCTCGATGTGCCGCTACGCATGACCCCGAGCGTGAAGCCGGCGATGCTGTATGAGATTCTAGAACAACGCCGCGACGAACCGCTGGAATGGATTTAGGTCGTGAGTTCTTCACTTTCTGCGGACACGAAAGACGCACTCGCGCGCGAAACCCCAGGCCCCGAGCACTGTAAAATGGCATTGCTGCACGGCCTCGCACTCTACGGAAGCGGCAAAGACGGGATCGTGTTTAGCACGCAGCGCAATGCGGTCGCCCGACTCTTTTGGTCGCTGCTGCGCGACCGCAAAGCCAATCCGATTAAAAAAATTCTCGGAACGCGATTGTATCGTACGCCTTCGTACCGGATCGATTTACCGTCGAATTTACAAGGTTTTCCGCCCAAGCCCCGTTTGAAATGCGACCGAATTCTTGATCTGCGGGCGGCTTTTTTGGCCTGCGGTTCGCTCTCGGCGGCAACACATGGATACCACCTCGAATTCGTACTTTCCGATGAGGTGCATGCCGAGCGGCTTTTTTGGATCCTCAAGAGCCTGGTCCACGAACCAAAGAGCACCGTGCGCAAATCGCGCCCCATCCTCTACTATAAAGACTTTGAGGCAATCATCGAGTTACTCTCGACGATTGGCGCTTTCGGAGCCATGTTGCACCTGGAAGATGTGCGCGCGCTTAAAGAAACAAAAAACCGCATTCATCGCCTAGTCAATACCGAAGCCGCCAATGTCGATCGCGCGGCCGCAGCCGCTGCGGCACAGCGTCAAACCATTACCTTCATCGCGGATGTCCATGGATTGCGAAAACTTTCCCCGGCCCTGCGCGAGATCGCGGAGATTCGACTGCGCCACCCCGAAGAAACCCTTGCCGAACTTGGCGTTCGCTGCAACCCGCCCGCGAGTAAATCGGCGGTCAACAGCCGCCTCGTTGCCCTTGCGCGCCTGGCTGCCCGCCTCCGCGGCGATTCCAAGAGGGCCCGCGCGCCGTCCCCCGGTAATGAGTAAAGCCCCCTCGGGCGTTACGTCATTTCACGCTAGGAGACTGCATGCGTATTGGGATCAACGGCTTCGGCCGGATCGGTAGAAACTTCGCCAAAGCATTGATGGAGCGCCATCCGAATATCGAGATCGCCGCGGTCAACGACCTGACCAGCGCCGAGGAATGCGCGCACCTCTTTAAATACGATTCCAACTATGGCACCTTCGACGGGGACGTCAAAGGCGTTGCCGGCGCGCTAACGGTGAACGGCAAAACGTTCACGGTCCACGCTGAACGCGATCCGGGAAAAATTCCATGGCGCGACTGGGGAGTGGATGTCGTCATCGAGTCCACCGGTTTTTTCACCGACGCAGCCAAGGCGCGCGCGCACATTGAGGGCGGCGGCGCGAAGAAAGTGATCATCTCGGCTCCCGCCTCGGGCGAAGATATCACCGTCGTGCTTGGGGTGAACGACGATAAGTACGATCCCGAGAAGCACCACATTATTTCGAATGCATCCTGCACGACAAACTGCCTTGCGACAGCAGTAAAGCCGATCGTGGATTCTTTCGGTTGGCAGCGCGGGTTCATGACAACGATTCATTCCTACACCAACGACCAAAATATCTTGGACGCGCCGCACAAAGACCGCCGGCGAGCGCGCAATGCCGCAACCAATATCATTCCCACGTCCACCGGCGCCGCCAAAGCGCTGTACCTCACTATTCCAGAGATCAAAGGAACCTTTGATGGCTTTGCGTTGCGTGTTCCCACACAAACCGTCTCCATGATCTACCTAGTCGCGCAAACCAAAAAAGAGACGACCAAGGAAGAACTCAATGCCGCACTGCGCGGCGCTACACAGAACGGCTCACTCAAAGATATCATGCACTATACAGAGGAAGAGCTGGTTTCAAGCGACTACAAACGCTCCCCATTCAGTTCCATCATCGACGGAAAGCTCACGGGCGTCAATGGCGACCTGATTCAAATTGCGGCCTGGTATGACAACGAGTGGGGCTACTCGTGCCGCCTGGGCGACCTCACCGCACAAATCTTGCAGAAGATCCCGGCCAAAGCGTAAACCTCAGGCGAGCGCATTCGACGTTCGATGCTCCGGCTGGCGCGTGTCCGCCGGAGCATCATTTTTTACCGAGCTACTGGGAGTACAGCTTGCATTTTCGAACACTGTCTGACCTTGAGGTGCGTGGCAAACGCGTGCTGCTGCGTGAAGATCTCAACGTGCCCATGAAAGATGGAGC
>JALYIF010000305.1 GCA_030775925.1 Vulcanimicrobiota bacterium
TCGACGGCCGCCAATTTTGCCTTCACGCTGCCAGCAATGAGCGCATCTTGCGCTTGCGCCGGCGCCGCGGAAGCGGCGTCCTGCGCCGTTTTCTGCTGCGCTGACGTGCACGCTGCGATCATCAAGAATCCGAGTGCACACGCAAGTCGAAACGCTTTGGTCAAGATACTTCCTCCGAAAAAGCTTGTACGCGTACGGCCGTACCCGCCTGGATAACGCTCGTGCGTTCATCCATTATAATGAAGCCGTCGGCCCGCGCCGGTAAACTGGTTGAAAAAGAATGGATGGGCAGCGGCATCGCCCGGTAGCGTTCCCCCTCATCGTGGATCCGAACCGGGACGTACCACGTCCAACCCTCGCGACCCGAAATAGGTTCTTCAAGTACTGCCGTTACGAACATTTTTCGCTGGGCGCTTCCGGTGAGGGCATTGATGATCGGCGCCACAACGGCTTCTAAGATGATTAAAGCCGATGTCGGATTGCCCGGTAAGCCGATTATGGGCTTCGATCCGATGGCGGCCAGGACCGTCGGCTTTCCCGGCTTGACGCGCAAACCGTGCACGATGATTCCCGGATCACCGAGGCTGGCAATAGCTCGCGGCGTCATGTCACGATGCCCGACAGATGAGCCGCCCGTGAGCACGATCGCATCGCATTCGGCCAGCGCTTGGCTTAGCGACCTTTCAAGCGCGCCCGGGGCATCGGAGACGGTTTTGAAACTCACAACATCTGCGCCTCGAGCGCGCAGAGCGGCGCCGATTGCAAAGCGGTTTGAATCACGTACTTGCGCGGGCCCAGTTTCACCGCGCAGGCCCACCAGCTCATCGCCACTCGAGAGCACGCCGATTTTGGGGCGGCGGAAGACGTTGACGGTATGGTATCCGAGCGTGGCCAGGACCGAACTCTCTGCAGCAGCGATTCGGCGCCCCCGCTGCAGCAGCTGTTCGCCAGCCCGCATGTCATCGCCGGGCTGAGTCAGGCAGTCGCCAACGGGAACGGCATGCTGGATCTCAACCGACTCCGGGCCAACGCGCGCCGCCTCAATTGGAACCACGGCATCCGCTCCAGTCGGGAGCGCGCCTCCGGTTGGAATTGAGAGTGCCTGGCCGCGTCCCAGCGTTCCCGGCCACACCTCCCCCATTGCGACCTCGCCGCCGAGTTGCAGGGTGCCCGGCGTGTCCTCGGAGCGCACCGCAAAACCATCCATCGTTGAACGGGCAAGTGCCGGAACATTCTGGCCCGCGTGGATGTCGCCGGCCAAAAAGCGGCCGGAAGCATCCTCCAGCGCAACCGGCTCTTCACCCGGCGGCCGCACGCGCACGCACGCAAAATACGCGATGACCGCCTGAGCGGGCGGCATCAATTCGTCGACCGCAAAACCATGCTCGGGTAGGAGAGCGTTCACACCTCGCATAAAGCGCCGTTCGTTCTTCATGCTAGACATTGCTTTAATTCGGCGCGACCCCGAGCGCGTGGCCCGGTCGGCACGGCGTCGTGGTATCGATCCATCATTCGTTGATGAAGTGCTGCGCCTCGATGCAGACTACCGGCGCGCGCTCACCGATGTTGAGACCGCAAAATCTCAGAAAAATCTGCTCTCAGGACAGATCGGCCGCGCCGCCGATAAAGCGGCAGCCGCCAAAGAACTGCGGCCGCAACTCGACGCACTTTCGCAAGCCATCTCAGAAGCGCAACGGCTTGTTGATGAGCTTTCGCCGGACTCACCGCAGTCGCGCTTTCGCGATTTGCTCATTCAAGCGCCCAACATTCTTGATGATTCCGTGCCGGACGGCAACGATGAATCCGCGAACGTCGTGGTTCGCGAATGGGGAAAACCGACGGCGTTTCCGTTCCAACCCAAACCGCACTGGGAGATCGGCGAAGCGCTTGGCATCCTGGATTTCGAACGAGCGGCAAAGCTTTCGGGAAGCCGTTTTAACGTGCTGCTTGGGGCAGGCGCGCGGCTATCGCGCTCGCTCGTCAGCTTTTTTTTAGACCGCAATGCACAGCGCGGGTACACCGAAATTGTGCCACCGTTCTTGGTCACGCGTGAGACCATGTGGTCGACCGGCCAATTGACGAAATTTTCCGATGCAATGTTCATGGATCAAGATGTCGATCTCTTTCTCATTCCCACGGCGGAGGTGCCGCTCGCGGCGTTGCATTCCGCCGAGATACTACCCCACGAACGCCTGCCGCTCCGGTATACGGCTTATTCACCTTGCTTTCGAAAGGAAGCCGGCGCGGCCGGAAAAGATACACGCGGGCTTATTCGCCAGCACCAATTCGAGAAAGTTGAAATGGTGTGCGTGAGCGATCAAGAGACATCGTGGCAAAACCTCGAGACGATGACCGCGCACGCAGAAGAACTTCTTAGAGAACTTGAATTACCACACCGCACGATGCTGCTATGCGCAGGCGACACGGGCTTCAACGCGGCCAAAACGTACGATATCGAGTTGTGGCTGCCGAGCGAGGGCAAATATCGGGAGATCAGCTCCTGCTCCAACGACACCGATTTCCAAGCTCGCCGGGCCGGCATCCGGTACCGGCGCGATCCAAAAGGCAAACCAGAATTGGCGCACACGCTGAACGGCTCAGGTTTGCCCATCGGGCGGACGCTCGTGGGGATCATGGAAAATTATCAGCAAGCAGATGGCTCGATCGCCATTCCGGCCGTACTCCAACCATACATGGGCTGCGCCAGAATCCCAGCCTAAAAGCTTTACGCTAAGCCTCCAGCGTCTTTACTTTGCGTTTACATAACCTTAAGGGATTCAGTGCCTGGCAACCAACCATGCGCTTAGATTAACTACATTTAAGGAAGCGGTCTTGCATGGAAGCCAGCATTCAGGGATTCGGTCACGGAGCAGTCAAGCACCATCAGCTAGCCGATGCATTGGTTGTGAACGACGCAAAGTCGCACAGCACCTCGAAGTCGGAAGAAACAAAGAGCGACGACGTCGACCACCGCAGTGTTGACACGTACACCAATGCGCAGGGAGTTACCCAAACCGCTCGCGACAACGCACCGGCCGCTGTGACGACGCGACAAGACAAGATTGCCGAACATCTTGAAACAAACCGGAAATCTACATCGGTTCGCAACGGTGATACCACCAAAACACATACCGACGCCACGGCTGATTTGGATAAGACCGATCACGCTACGGTGACCAATGCAAATGGAACGACCACGATCGACGCACACAAGGAAGTCGACGCCAAGTCTTCATCCGACTCGACATCGGTGCGCACTGGAAACACAACAAAAACCGACAGCACCTCCGCAGCCGCCATTGAGGTAGACAATCACGTCGTGGTCACCAACCCCGCGGGCGCAACAACAACGTATGATACTGAACGCAACGTGCAGACGTCGACAACTGCGGACGCCTCTAACACGAGCAACTCGAAAAGTAGCAGTGTCAAGACCGGCGATGGCACGCTGACCAAGGCGCACGGCGAGAGTCACGGTAGCGGAGATTCGCAAACGGAGTTTAGCATCCAGGCAAACGGCACCATTGTCGACTCGCACGGACACGCCATTTCGCTTACAGAAACTGGCCACGGCGAAACCGATTCGACCTGGTCCGGGTCGTCGCAAGGAGCGAGCGTCACGCT
>JALYIF010000306.1 GCA_030775925.1 Vulcanimicrobiota bacterium
GGTGATGGCCGCGCAGATGGTCACTCCCGAAGCCATCAACTTTATGCGCAAAGAAGCGGGCGGATTGATTTGCGTCCCGCTCATCGGTCGCCGGCTGGACGAATTGCAGCTTCCGCAGATGGTCGCCGACAACACGGCCGTTCACGAAACCGCTTTCACGGTTTCTATTGAAGCGCGTGGGCGCACGACGACCGGGATTTCCGCTCAGGATCGCTCTGCCACAATCCAAGCTTTGCTGGACCCCACTGCGACGCCCTCGGATTTTTTACGGCCTGGACACACGTTTCCGCTGCGAGCTCGCGATGGTGGCGTCCTCGTGCGTGCCGGCCAGACCGAAGCGTCCGTCGATCTCGCTCGCCTCGCTGGAATGTATCCCGCGGGCGTCATTTGTGAAATCATGGCCGATGACGGGACCATGGCCCGTCTTGAAGCACTCCGCGTATTTGCTGATAAGCACGACCTCAAACTTATTACGGTAAAAGACTTGATCGCGTACCGGATGCGCAACGAAAAACTTGTCCGCCGGATCGCGGACTTTGCTTTGCCGACCGCATTCGGGAATTTTCGCGGCGTTGCATACGAGAGTGCGATCGACGGTCTCACGCACGTGGCGATGGTAATGGGCGAAATTGAAGATGGCAAAGAAATTCTGGTACGCGTACACTCCGAATGCTTGACAGGAGACGCGCTGCATTCTATTCGATGCGATTGCGCTGCGCAACGCGATGGGGCTCTGGCTATGATTGCGAAAGAGGGACGGGGCGTCTTGCTGTACTTGCATCAAGAAGGGCGCGGCATTGGACTTGCCAATAAGTTGCGCGCGTACGAGTTGCAAGACCGCGGCGCGGATACGGTGGAGGCAAATATCGCGCTCGGATTGCCAGTCGATAAACGCGACTACGGCATTGGATCGCAAATTCTTGTCGATCTGGGCATCAAAGAGATGCGCATTATCACCAACAATCCAAAGAAGATCTTTGGCTTGGAAGGGTACGGCCTAAAAATTGTGGATCGCGTGCCGATGCACACCGTTCCAACGCCGTTCAATACGCACTACATGGAAACCAAGCGGGCCAAGCTCGGCCACATGTTTCCCGGAGGCGATGCGTGAAAAAGAATAAAGCCGCAGCAACGCTCCCGAAACTTACCGGAAAGCGATTTGCGATCGTCTCTGCGCGTTTTTATGGCGAGCTTGCCGACTGGTTGGAAGATGGCGCGGGTCGGGCGTTGGCAGACTGCGGCGTGCAACCTGATTGCATCGAAGTCTTTGAAGTTCCGGGCTGCTTTGAGTTGCCGCTTGCCGCAAGCCGCTTGATCGCCGGTGATACATTCGATGGTATCGTCGCCGTTGGCGCCGTCATCCGTGGCGAGACACCGCATTTCGACTACGTTGCGGGCGAATGTGCGCGAGGCATTATGAACGTGCAATTGGCAACGGGAACACCGATCGGTTTCGGCGTGCTCACGACCGATACGCTCGCACAGGCGCAAGAGCGTGCCGATCCAACTCGTGGCGACAAAGGGTACGAGGCGGCCATGGCCGCGGCGATCTTACTGACCATCCCTAAAGAGCCTGCGCGAGAGCCGGTCGGATTCCGCCGATAACCTAGGGACTCGCCGGCGGCTGCGCCGCATACGCCCGATCCTCAGCGCGGATGCGCCACCAAAGCATCGTAAGGTTGAGGATCGTGAAGAGTGCTGCGTGCCAAGCCAATCCGAGCGCCAGCGAGACACACGGGATTTCAATGGCGACGATCAGGTAGTTTGGGTGCCTTACAAACCGAAAGGGTCCGGTATGAATTGGCGGTTCATCGAGAGGAACGATGATCCGTGTGGTCCATCGCTCGCCAAGGGTCGCCATCACCCAAATTCGAGCCGCCTGCAGCAACGCAAAGACGAGCACGAGTGCGGGTAATGCTGGCCTGTTCCACCCAAAAAACCAGAGTGACACCAGCCAAGAGCCATGCAGGGCGATCATGGCGGGATAGTGCCTAGCGCCGAATTCTAGAGCCCCGCGAGCCCGCAGTGATCGTGTATTGCGGGCTGAGATAACGAGTTCGAACAGACGCTGTATTGTGAGAAAGCTTAACAGCGCGGCTCCGCTAGTCATTGTGTTGTTGAAAGAGCGGCAAAGCTGGCGGTAAAACCCGGGCCGAGCGCCGCGAGGATCGCGAGCGGCGGAAGCCCTTGGGCCATAACGCGCTCCAAAACAAAGAGAATTGTCGGCGCGGACATATTTCCGAAGTCACGCATGATTCCGCGTTCGTGGTCTAATGTACCGTCTTGAACATCCAGAGCACGCTCGAGCGCGTGTAGTACTTTTGATCCACCGGGGTGGCAAATGACGCGATCGATGTGCCGTCCGGAAAGATTCATCGTCGCAATCGCGGCATCATACGCCTCACGATAACGGGATTGAACGAAGTCGGGCAGCGAGCGCGATAGCTTTACGCCCAGCCCGATTTCATCAACGCTCCAGCCCATAATGTCCAACGTTTCCGGCCAGAGATGCTCGCTTGATCCGACAATGGCTGGCCCCGCTCCACCCGCGTTGGACAGAACGGCGGCAGCCGCGCCGTCGGCGAACAACGAACTGGAAATAACATCAGCCTTGGTAGCCCGATCGAGGCGAAATGAAAGGCTGCAAAGCTCGATCACAACCAACAGCACATTGGAGTTCGGGCGGCTTGCCGCGAGGCGCGCGGCGAGGCTAAATCCGCTAACGCCGCCCGCACATCCCAAACCAAAGACCGGTACTCGTGAGGCGTCGGCTCGAAAACCCATCGCCGGCATCATGCGGGCCTCGATGCTGGGCGTGGAAATACCGGTCGAAGAAACGAACACAACCGTATCGACTTGCGATGCGGTGAGTGAAGCGCGCTCCAGCGCTCGCGTTGCGGCCTGCTCGAAAAGGGTGCACGCGGTAGCCACATACACATCCGTGCGTTCTTTCCAACCCTGCACCTCGTCGAACCACTCGACCGGCACCGCCGTATGGCGGTTGTTAACGCCCGTCGAGGTAAATACTCGCGATAGGCGGTCATAGTGCGGCATGCGAGAGGCAAACATTCGACGAGCGATTTGTTCGGCGACGTTTTGATCGACACGATGTTGAGGCACGGCGGTAGCGATGGAACGGAGGCGGACGGGGGCCTGAGAATTTGAATGCATTGCGGCTTTCCGGCGCCAAGTAAAGCGCGCAAGTTCACAACGATTCAAGGAGTGCTCTGGATTTTTAGCCAGCCCAGCGCTTGCTTTCGTAGCGTTCGCTCGATATAGTAAGACCTACGTCGCAAGCTGCACCAAGCATAGCGTGGCGAACCGATCTATTTGCGGAGGTCCCGTGGACGACAAACTTCTGACTTGCAAAGAATGCTCGCGGAATTTCACCTTCACCGCCCGCGACCAACAGTTTTATACGCAAAAAGGTTTTGTGAACGAGCCGCAGCGATGCAAGCTGTGTCGCGATGCTCGCAAATCGGGGGGCGCATCGCAGCCGCGCCAGAGTGTGGAAGCCGTATGTGCCGAGTGCAATGTCGCCACAACCGTGCCGTTTCGGCCGCGCGGCGACCGGCCCGTGTACTGCCGCCCATGTTATGAGGCGCAGGCTCGCGTTCCCGTTGGGGTGTAAAGCAGGGGAGTGTTAGAAACTCCCGCCTTAGAAGCGGTCCGCTGGACGGACGGCACGCTCGAATATCTTGACCAGCGCCTCCTTCCGCATGAGGAACGGATGGTTGCCGTTTCAACAGTAGATGGAATTGAAGCCGCAATTCAAACGCTTGCCGTGCGCGGAGCTCCCGCGATTGGTGTGTTTGGCGCGTATGGTGTCGCATTACTGCGCAAAAAAATAGCAGACGATCGCGCTTTTCATGACGCTGCTGCGCGCGTGCGAAACGCAAGACCTACCGCTATAAATCTTGCTTGGGCCGTCGATCGCGTTTTAGTAAGTGCCGATATGGCCGCCGAAGCCGAGGCCATTCACCGCGAGCAGCACGCGATGGATCGCCGCATGAGTCAAGCCGCACTCGAACTGTTCCCTGATATGGCGACCGTGATCACACATTGTAACACTGGTCCAATTGCTACTGCCGGTGGGGGGACGGCGCTTGGCGCAATTATTGCTGCGCATCGCGCCGGTCGCAAGATCGCGGTGTTAGTCGACGAAACGCGCCCGCTGCTTCAAGGCGCCCGTCTCACCGTCTATGAATTGCAACGCGCCGGCGTGGGTGCCACGCTCATGGTCGATAGCGCCGCAGCCATTGCCATGCAGCGCAAAGAAGTGAAGTTGGTCATCGTCGGGGCCGATCGCATTGCAAGAAACGGCGATACCGCAAATAAAATCGGCACGTACGGACTGGCGATCCTCGCCGCGCATCATGGCATTCCGTTCTATGTCGCGGCTCCGCGCTCAACGTTCGATTTCGCCATGCAGAGCGGCGCGCAGATTCCGATTGAGGAGCGTCACGCCGGTGAAGTTCGCGCCTTCGGCGGAGCCGCCGCCACGAATGAACATACGGCAGTGTACAATCCGGCATTTGATGTCACCCCCGGCCATTTGATCACTGCGTTTGTAAACGAATATGGAATCATCCGGCCGCCGTATCTCGAATCAATCCCATTGCTAGAGGGCCGACCGAACATTGGAGTGCTCTCATAAAATACTACGATTTTATCGATAAGGCCCCGGCGATCGGAAAACTGGTCATCATCGAAGGGACCGAACGTACGCTGGCCGACATGGCGCTGGAAACCTTGATCGAACGAGCGTTGCCGGATGACATGCGGGACCTCAATCTCGAGCGTTACCGCGCCGTCGAGTTGGACGGCATGAGCAAAGTTGCGGACGCCGTGTCAGCAATGCCGTTCTTAGCGCCGCGGCGCGTTGTGGTTGTGACCGATACCCATGCACTAAAGGTTGCTCCGCGTCGCGAGTTGTGGGCAGTTGCCCAAACCGTACCGGAAGGCAATACGCTGGTACTCTGCGATCTGTTGTCGCCGCGTTCGCAACGTCCGGAACCCTTTGGTGCGATGGCGGGCCGAACCGCCCTGCGCATCGACACGACCGTAAATGCGGCGACTCGTGCTCGTTACATTGAAGAGTTGCTAACAAAGTTGGGCGCAACTGCGGACGCTCGCGTGATTGACGAACTTACATCAAGCGAAGCCGAATTTTCGGCCGTGCGTAATGACCTCGAGAAACTCGCGCTTGTTAAGAAGAAGATCACTTACAAAGACTTGGAGGCGGAAAGCCTCTCGA
>JALYIF010000307.1 GCA_030775925.1 Vulcanimicrobiota bacterium
GCCATCAGCTTGCGGCGTGAGAAGAACAACGTGCGAAGAATCTTCATAGGCTCCCTTCTACCCGCTTTACTGCCGAGAGTTTCTTCTGCTGGCGATGTTGTCTGTAAAGTACGCTTGACTCTCACGTAACGTCATACTTTAGGATCGAATGGTGAACACCATGGAAGCTCAAGGCAGCAAGCTCTTGCAAGCCGGCGAATTCGCGGAGATGGCCGGCGTTACGGTACGCGCGCTGCACCACTACGATGAACTCGGCTTGCTAACGCCGACAGCCCACAGTGAGGCAGGCTATCGCCTCTACGCTGCAGCAGACTTGGTCCGTCTAGAACACATTACCGCTCTGCGTTTTATTGGGCTCGCACTCAAAGAGATCCGCGACGTTCTCGGCGGCGGCTCACAGTCGCTTGCCTCAGCATTGCAAATGCAACACGACGCGATGTTGCAGAAGCGCAAACACCTTGATGCTGCGATCGAAGCTGTTCGACACGCTCAAGCCACACTTAGCAGCGAGAAATCCGAACAGTGGAAAGCGTTGCGCACAATTATGGAGACGATGAACATGCAACAAGATTACGAATGGGTCAAGGCTCATTACACCCCCGAGCAACTCGAACGCCTCGCCGAGCGGTACGACCCTGCGATGCAAGAGCAATGGAGCAACCAATGGGCAACGGTGATTGCCGCAGTTGAAGCGGCAAAAGACGACGATCCGGGAAGCCCGCAAGCGCAAGCGCTTGCCGAACAATGGCACGGACTGATTTCCCAATTCACGCGCGGAGAACCAGACATAGAGCAAAGCTTAAAAAATGTCTACGCTGACAAGTCCGCACAACCAAGGGGTTTTTCACCGCCATTTTCGGACCAGGCTGGAGCCTTCATCAAGAAAGCTATGGCAATCCGCGCGAAGGGCTAGTCTTGTGCCTATTGACTCCATCTGCTATGTAGGAGTCATGATTGCTAAGGACCTCATACTGCAAAACGAGCGCGTTCGGCTTGAACCGCTCGCTTTTGCGCACGCTGCCGATCTCTTCGTGGCTGGAAACGACGACGCGGTTTGGAACAAAGCTGGCCGCTCCAATCAGATGGCCACCATCGACGGGACGCATCTTTATATCGCAGAAGCTTTATATGGTACGCCCGAGGTGCCCGCAGGCGTACCATTTGCTGTCATCGACCGGCAGACGGGCAAAGCAATTGGATCCACGCGCTATTTTGATATCAGCTACGATCACGCAAGGCTGGAGATTGGATGGACCTGGATCGCCCAAGCGCAGTGGCGCACTGCGATCAACACGAATTGCAAATTTCTGCTTCTGCAATATGCATTCGAGCACGCCCAGATGAACCGCGTGCAATTCAAAGCAGACGCGGAGAACGATCGTTCGCGCGCAGCAATTTCACGTCTCGGCGCAACCTACGAAGGGACGCTGCGCGACCTTCGAATACTGGAAGGCAAAATACGGAGCGTAAGCTACTACAGCATTTTGGGTTCGGAATGGCCCGAGATCAAACAGCGCCTCCTCGCTTTCCTGAGCGCCCGTTCAGGGGCCGTTGAAGCGTAAGCCGTTTGGGCGCTGGACCTCCCCATACACCGGAATAACTTTAGCATTGCTTCAGAGACGCTACTGGGCTGACCACACTGCGAGCTCATGACCGCTGGGATCCCCGAAATGGAAACGGCGGCCGCCGGGAAAAGCAAAAATATCTTTGACGATGGCGCCGCCGGCATCAATCACCGCATCCCGCATCTTCTCAAGATCAGTTGCATACATGATCACTAAGGCCCCGCCTGGACGCACCCGCTCTTGCGTCGTGAAGCCTCCTGAAAGCCGGCCATCCGAAAAGCTTGCATAGTCGGGACCATAGTCGACAAATGTCCACCCAAACACGCGACCGTAAAACGCCTTTGTCCGCGCCATATCTCGCACGGGTATTTCAATATAATCAATCCGGCGATCATTATCGTGTTCGGTCATATCCGGTCCTTCGCTGAATTTTGAGTGTCATGCTGAGCTTGTCGAAGCATCGTGGACCACCCTTCGACAAGCTCAGGGTGACTTTACGCGCTCAGGGTGACACTTTACGCGCTCAGGGTGCCACTTTACAAGGCAGGACGACGCCTTTGGGCACCTTAAAATGAATGTAATGGCCTTTGACTCACTGCGAGCCTTTGTGGATGCCCTTCGGCGCGCAGGCGAATTGCACACTGTCGATGCGAGCGTCGACCCATATCTTGAAATCAGCGAGATTACCGACCGGACGGTAAAGGCCGGTGGCCCAGCGTTGCTTTTTACCAACGTGCGCGGATCCAAGTTTCCCGTTCTGACAAATCAATTCGGATCGCACCGCCGCATGGCGATGGCCCTCGGCGCTGAGTCGCTTGACGCCGCTGCCGATCGCATTCGCTCGCTGATCGATCTTAAAATACCGGGCACCCTGGGCGAACGTCTGCTCAAGCTTGCCTCGCTCGCTCCGCTGGCCAATCTCATTCCTCGCACGCAAACTCATGGATCTGTTCAAGATGTTGTGATCGATGCACCCAACTTGCATGACTTGCCGGTATTAACAACCTGGCCGCTTGACGGTGGACCGTTTATAACCTTACCGCTCGTCATTACCAAAGATCCGCAAAGCGGAGCATTCAACGTTGGCATGTACCGCGTGCAAGTCTACGACGAGCGAACAACTGGAATGCATTGGCAGCGCCACAAGCAAGGGCGCGCGCACGCACAAAAATGGGGCGACCGCATTCCGGTGGCCATTGCAATCGGCAGCGATCCCGTGCTCACCTATGCGGCAAC
>JALYIF010000308.1 GCA_030775925.1 Vulcanimicrobiota bacterium
ACTTGAAACCAAGCCGCGCATCAGCAATGTGCGGACAGCACGTGCTGCCACGCAGAGCCGCCGCAAAAAATCATCCCAACAACGGTATGCGCATTTGGGCCGTTTCGTTCTTGGCCTGGCTGCGGTCGTCGTGCTCTTAATGGGGTACGTCATGATGATGGCTAACCTCACCAGCCTAAATTACGCGGTTGCGCGAGCCGAGCATGAGCGCGTCGCGCTGCAGGATCAAACCGCTCGCTTGGACGATCGCATTGCCGCGCTGCGTTCTCAAGAACGTTTGGCCGGTATCGCCGGCAAGCTTGGTATGCATGATGCGCAAGCGTACGCAATCGTTCAACTTCCGCAAAAGCCCCACGCGGCTGCGGGCCCACGGTTAGCCGTTCTTTCGACGCTCAGCGGGTGGCTAGGAACGACGCGATAAGGTGAGGCACCGACGCTGATGCATCAGCGCACGTTTGCTCGGACCGGACCCAAAAGGGCGAAGATCTTCTTTTATTTGATCTTCGTCGTTTCGTTATTTCTGATCTGGCGTTTATACGATCTCCAAGTGCTTCGGGGACCGGTGCTTGCCCGCGAGGCGCTCATGCAACGCTCCGATACCGTGGAGCTTTTCGCGCGGCGCGGCAGCATTCTAGATCGTTCGGGCAGCGTGTTAGTTCGTTCCTTACCCTCGCAAAGCGTGTACGCCGTGCCGAGCCAATTTGTCGATCCAGACGGCACCGTTCGCAAACTGGTCGCAATTTTTGGTAAACTCAATCCCGCCGTGGTGCTGGCATTGCATGATAAACACATGCAGTTCGTATGGATCGAACGCAAAATTTCGCACGATACCGCTGAGCGCGTCCGGATTGCAAACCTTGAAGGCATTTACTTCAAGCAAGAAGATACGGGTCGCCGCTATGATACGGTTGGGCATCTGGCTTCAACCGTATTAGGTTTTGTGGGTATCGATGAAAACGGATTAGACGGAATCGAGTACACCTACGATTCGCTCCTCAAGGGGTCGTCCGGCCGCATGACCCTGGAGACCGATGAGTTCGGGCGGCCCATTCCGTTTGGGCAGCAAACCACACTCCGGACCGCCAAACCCGGCCTGGATTTAGCGCTAACGCTGGATTCGGATTTGCAGTACCAAACCGAGCGTGCACTGGCCGAACAGGTGCGTAAGTTCTCGGCGCAAAGCGGAAGCGCAATCATCATGGATCCCAATACCGGCGAAGTGCTCGCTCTTGCTAACATTCCCGATTACGAACCGAACGATTTTGGGAAGTTCTCCGGAGAGGCGCGTCGCGATCGCGCAGTCATGGATGCCTACGAGCCGGGTTCAACCTTTAAGCTCGTCACGGCAGCCGCTGCGCTGGAAAGCGGTGAGGTTACAACAAGTTCGATGTTTCCGGCTCGCGATACGCTACAAATTGGTGGCCGCACCATTCACAATGCGGAAGACGGCTTCCTCGCGGGATCCGGAAGCAGCGAGACGCTCGAACAGATTATCGAATATTCCCACAACGTCGGCGCGGCGGAAGTCGGAATGCGAATCGGCCAGCACAAGTTGTATGAGATGATTCGCAACGCGGGTTTCGGCTCCGAAACCCGCATCGGGTTACCTGGGGAGAATCCGGGAATTCTCCCAGCGCTTCCGGAGTGGAGCGATTCATCGCTCCCCACCATCTCGTTTGGCCAAGGCATCTCCGTAACGCCACTTGCGCTGGCGCGCTTTTACTGCGCCATTGCCAATGGCGGAATGCTGCTGCGTCCGCGCATTCTTTCAAGCATTAGCGATGGCCATGGGAAAATAGTCTACAAATATTCAACGCAAGTGGAACGCCGCATCTTCTCGCAGCGTACGGCAGCAACGCTCCGAAAATTCTTGCGAACGGTCGTCTTGCGCGGAACGGGCAATCCCACTGCCCAAATCGCGGGGTATACAACAGCGGGCAAGACAGGCACTGCGCAACTTGTGGAAAACGGGCAATACGCTCCCGGGCAATACGTTGCGTCTTTTGTCGGGCTCGTTCCGGCAGAACACCCCCGCTATGTTATTTTGGTGAAGGTTACACGTCCGCGTGGGGCAATTTACGGAGGCGTTATCGCGGCGCCGGCCTTCGCGAAAATAGCGACGGAAGCTATGTTGCATGCAGGGGTACTCCCGACGGCGACACCATCGCCAAAAATTACCGGCGAGCGCTTGGTCAAAGCTACTCGGAAGACGAAGTGATCCAGATGCCCCCCATTGGTCCAGATGTGAGCCCCGAAGAGATTCTTCGCGGTGCTTCATCCCTTGAGATTGACTCGCGAGCTGTCAAAGACGGCAGTGTCTTTGTTGCGTTGCGCGGCTTGAGTACCGATGGCCATCGATTTGTTCCCGACGCAATTGCCCGGGGGGCGCGTGTCATCGTGATGGAGCGGCCCCTTGCACTTCCCGACGGCGTGCGCGGT
>JALYIF010000309.1 GCA_030775925.1 Vulcanimicrobiota bacterium
AGCCAATGCGGAAAAGTCCCGTGCCTTCTGGCGCTGTGGCTTGCCGCAAACACCATCACCGTCAGCGGAATAAAAATGAAGACACTCGACATCGTGTAGGTGTCAAAAAGCAGCCGCACGGCCGGCAGCCCAATATCGTTGGGGCGAAAGCCTAGGGTCGCTTGGAGCATCGCGGTCATCAGCGCCATGATGCCCGCCGCCACGCCGGCCATCAACATATAGCTCGGCAAACCGTCGTCGAGTCCGGGCACCGTTCGCAGATACGCTCGCAATTGAACGATGAACCAGAAAAAGAAGGCGCTCTCGGGAAGGGTGAGCCAGGCTCCAAAGAGCCACAGCCCGCGGTGGGCAATAACAAAATCGGCAATGGCGCTCGCAGGCCAAGTAATCAGTGGTGGAATTCCATACAGGAAGAGCCCAATCGCTGAGATGATGACGAAGGCGATCCCAGCATACCCGGCTGACCGTTCGACGCGTACGTTGTACATTCTATCGATCTCCGACAAACGTCTACGTCTCTGTCTACCACGTCAAGCAGAGCAAGCCTTCGGCCTGCCGGTAAAAACGACGGGTGTTACGGACGGCGAGCCCGTACAGGCTCTCGGATGGCTGAAAAGGCAGGGCCGGGCGCAGGCACCCTATGAAGCGCTGCACCCTTCGGATCGGCGGCCGGTGATCGTGGAATGGTTAGACCAGCTGCGCTCGGGCACCCATGAGTGAGACGCCTGCCATCGTCGGCCACCCAAACTTTCTAGACAAAGCCGGCACGCAAATACGGGATGCGAATTTCCAAGGCAGCCTCGCCGGGTTACTCTGTGCGCTGATCGCAGTGCTTGCTTCACACGGACGATCGACGTCGTTTAACAATTACGTCCGGCTGGCGGACGCTTGGATTCGCGGACATACGTGGATTGATTGGCCCGGACGATGGATGGATGCCGTGGTGTATAACGGGCAACACTATACGGTTGACAGTCCGTTTCCCGCGCTGTTCGCACTCCCATTCGTTCCATTTTTGCACCTAGCAACAAACCAAACGCTTATCGCGATCGCGGTTAGCGGGACCATGATTGCGTCTGCGTATCGCATACAAGCACGCCTTAGCGTCCCGCTTGCGAGCCGAATCCTCATCACGCTTTTCTTATTTGCGGGCACCGACGTGCTCTGGTGCATGGAACTTGGCGATGTTTGGTTTCTTGCTCACCTTAGCGCCATGCTCTTTACGTTTCTTGCTCTAGAGGAGTTGCTCGGGCGCAGGCGGCCCGCGCTCGTTGCGCTCTTTGCATTCTGCGCGTTTGAATCTCGTGCGCCGCTCCTATTCGCGGTACCCTTGTATGCCTGGATGCTTCTCTACGATGTGTCCAAAGATGAAGTCGAAAAAGTGACCGGTCCATTGCTTACATTCGGCGTTACGCTACTTTGCGGTTTCGGTGTGTGGATCGGATATAACATCTGGCAATGGGGCGTACCCTGGGATATCGGGCACACGCTGTACTTTCACCAAGACCCCTGGGGTAGCAAAGACGGCTCTCCGTTTTCCCTGGCGTTCATTCCGTACCAATTCTATTCGTTCTTTATCCAGGCGCCTGGTGTTGTTGAATCATCGCAGAGATTGCTTTGGCCATACTTGAAAGTTGATCCGCATGGGGTTGCACTTACGTTCACAAGTCCTGCGCTCGTCCTCGCCTTCCTCGCTCGACGGCCCAGGATGATCGTTATAGCATTGTGGTTTACGATTGCGATGGTTGCGGCCCCGGACTTCATGTATTACCTAAACGGCTGGTATCAGTTCGGAATGCGTCATGCACTTGACTTCATGCCGTTCTTGATCGTCCTCATGGCACTCGGCGTGCGCGTCGCGATGCCATGGTGGGGCATCGCCTTGATCGGATGGTCCGCGCTCGCCGGTTGGTGGGGCGTTTGGTATTGGAATGTTTTCTTCAGAACAGGCAGCTAGTTTTTTGGTGCGCCTTCCATGCTGAATCCAAACCGGCTTGCGGTCTTAGATGGATTGCGCGGCATTGCGATCTTACTGGTCGTGTGGTTTCACATCTGGCAAATTTCCTGGCTCGCTGCGCCTCTTCCAGCGCTCCAATTTATCCCTGAGGGTGGATTTCTCGGCGTAGACATCTTCTTTTTTATCAGCGGCTTTGTGATCTGCTACCCGTTCGTGCGCGCTAAGTTGGAAGGCACGGCGAGGCCGACGTGGGGACACTTCTACTATCGTCGCGCAATCAAGATCGTGCCATCGTTCGTTCTATCAATTGCTGTCGTATACGCCATCGGCTACGCTGCGACGCAAGGCGGAGGGGGTGACGCGTTCCGTGACATCGTCACACATCTCTTTTTTGTACACAACTGGTTTGCGCCGACCTATGGATCGATCAATGGCGTGCTTTGGACGCTTGCCGTTGAGGTTCAGTTCTACTGCCTATTCCCGCTCATTGCACCGGTTTTTTTCAGATGGCCGTACTATACGGCGGCCACCATGATCGCAATCGCGATGGCATTCCGTATCCAGGTTTCTCATGGGGACAATTACTATTTTGGCCAGCTGATCGAACAGTTGCCGGCCTACTTCGACGTCTTCGCCTGTGGGATGCTATCGTCGTGGTTGTACGTACTCCTACGGAATAAGGATACGCAGACCATACCTGCCCGCACAGTTGCGACAGCCGCAGCGATCGCAGGCTTTGTGGTGCTTGTGGCATTGATGGAAAATCTGTTTAGTATCCGGTTTAACGAAAACGGTTTTGGAACGTGGAAGATCATCAACCGCACGTGGCTGGCACTGGATTGCGCTGTGATCGCTTTAGGC
>JALYIF010000310.1 GCA_030775925.1 Vulcanimicrobiota bacterium
GACGACTCCGATCCGAACGGCAAGTTCGCCTGGATTCTCGATCCCGACGGCACGAAAATCGAACTGTGGCAGGCGACAAAGCCGTGACCTTTGCGCCTCGTTTTGACCTAGACGCGTTTATCCATGAGTGCGAGGGCGCGGTGGGCGCTTCTGGTTCGCACAAGGCCGTCCATGAAATCGTTGGGCGGGCCGTTTCGAATCCTCGCGCCGTAATCAACACTCTTGGCGTACCCACGGCGGGCGGAATTCAGAAGATCTATCATTCCGCGAATTTGACGATTTTGAATATCGTGTGGGCGCCAAAGATGACGCTTTTACCGCACGACCATCGGATGTGGGCCGTGATCGGAATCTATGGCGGCCGTGAAGACAACATTTTTTGGAAGCGTGTCGG
Source organism: Vulcanimicrobiota bacterium (assembly GCA_030775925.1). GTDB lineage: Bacteria > Vulcanimicrobiota > Vulcanimicrobiia > Vulcanimicrobiales > Vulcanimicrobiaceae > JACRUB01. The sequence goes on from JALYIF010000310.1 coordinate 395, forward strand.
CAATAGTCCAACGGGCCGCGTGGAAGCGGTTGGGGCTAAGGCGATCAGCGAGCGGGATGCCGTCATGCTTGGACCCGATATCGTGCATTCGGTGACCAATCCCATTCCTAGACTCACCGGCGCGATTCATGTCTACGGTGGCGATTTCTTTAATGCCGACCGCAGCGAATGGGACCCAGAAACCCTCGAAGAGCGCGCGTGCGACGTGGAGCGTTTGCTTGCGCAATATGAGGAGGACAACCGCCGCTGGTTCGGTCTTAGGTCGTAATGCGATCAGAACGGGCGGGGCGGACTCAACCTTTGCGGCGGCGGACGCAATCCGATGTTTGGATTCGCTAACAAGTGTTGCAGCACGGCAGCGCGCGCGTTTCCGATGTCTGCATCAAACACCGGCTGCCTGCGGTAGTACGCCTCGTATTCCGCGCGATAGCTCCGAGGGGAAGTCCCAGGTTGGCGGCCATCGAGAAAGCGGATCGACATTCCAGATACTCGGTTCACGTGTATGGCATCGCGCTCCGCAAGGATTCGCGAAAATACATCAAACACAGCGAGTGCGTCAAGTTCCGCGCACAGGCCGCTTAGCCGAAGCCGCTCGCTTCGAAACAACACCCGAAAATAGGTACCGCTGAACTGATCCAACGCGGAAAAAGCGCGCTGCAAGACGGGAAAAGTCTCCATGACGGAATAACCGAGTACCGTGGGCGGCCCTGGCGCATCCATCACATAACAAAGAAGGCTGCCTGCATACGCAATGTCCTCGTTCGACTGCTCGAGGGCGTCGACCAGGGCCGCGAGGTGATCTGAAAACAGGATGTCTCCGTCGTTTATGAAGAGCACGTAGCTGCCTTTCGCCTGGGAAAGCGCCTCATGCACGCCTTGAGCGGAATCGGCGATCGCGATTTCATGTGAATGGTGTGTCTGCGCGTCTAGCGATCGTTGCGTAGCCTCGCATACTATGCCGCCTTGTGATCGGACAATGATCGTCACAAGTGCTTGTTGTACTGAAGGCTGCGAGGCGGCAGTGTATTGCGCCGACGAGGGAGAGTGCCGTGGTGCGGGCATGGCAAGTGCCTGCGTAATCGCCGAGAGCGCGCTTGCGCGGCTCCAAGACCGGTACGAACTCACTGGAGTGATCACTTCTTGCGCGCCGCTTGTGAACGTTGCGCAGATCGGTATGTTCCAAGCGGCAAGATCGCTCACGGCAGAGGGGTCCGACAACGTTGCCACCACACACACCGCAGCGCGCGCAAGGGCCGCCGCGGCATCCTCGAGCGCTACAACCTCAGCCGGAATTCCGGCAAGATCGCCGGGCTTTGCGATGACGCGTACGGGACGTGCAGTTTGAGCGGCGGCCGTTAACACAATATAGAGCCGCTCAACTGATTCGTCCGGTGCCCAAATAACAATACTGCCATCGGTCACTTTGCGTCCCTGGGGGGGCGGCACGCGCGTGTCTTTTGAAACCGCAATCGTGTAGGAGCGATGAAGAATGTCATAGTCCATCACGCCACGCCGCATCTCGGCCCACGAGCGGAAGATCAGCGAATCGGCAAGCGCTGCAAGGTCTCGTATCGTCGCCTTTGTTGCAATATCCATGGTTGCAAAACGCAACAAAGGATTCTCGCCGATTGCCGCTTCGGGACTACCCACGCTGTCCAAGGCTGCTAACCGCGCAGGGTTCATGACTGGGTGCATGCGGCAGACGTTCTGTGCGAGCACGGCGGCAACGCTTCCGCGGTCGTCGTCCAATCGTAGGGCAAGATCAAAGGTGTTTCCGCAGGTGCGCAGGCGTGCCGCAAAATCGAGCATTTCAAGTGCGGATGAGGCATCTGCCTGCAGAACCGAATGCGCCACTATTCGGCAAGCATTCCGGTAGCGCGTGGGACGGTAACCATTCGCTCTCCGGCGGTGCCGTTGCGCCGCATCGAAAACGCCCCGGGCGCCAAAGCATAGCCTGGCTCGAACGATGTCTTAACGATTGCGTCGGATGTGGCTACGTCCGCACCGGATCGCTCCAGCGCGTTCACAAGTAGTGCAATATGTGTGGAGAAGAACGTCGCGTTCTTTGGCGCCGAGGCTGTATACGTTGCGTGTACGGTCGATGAAATCAGGTTTTTGTACGTTTGGTTTTCGGTGGCGTTGCGATCGGCACACAGAACGAGTGGTCCCTCGGTGGGTAGCTCTTGAAGGCGCGGATGCGCTCGTGAAATTGCATCGACGATGCGGGGCGGGCGCAGGCCGAGAGCGGTAAGTGCTGCCATTTCCAGGTCGCGTTGCATCCATGAACGGCAAATCGCCACCCCGTCCAGCATTTCATAGGCACCGGAAAGGTATTGGACCGCGAGGGGAAGTCCGAGCCGTGCCAGACACAGTGCTTCTCCTGGATCATGAATGGAAAGATCGATGACCGCCCGTGCGCGCGAAAGTGCTGACTGCGCGAGGTGCGGGCGTACAAAGGTTGCTTTTACATTAGGTAACGTGCCTTCGCGGCAAACCACAATAGCGCTAACGTGGATCGCTTCAAGCGCCTGTACCGCCAGCGCCGTGCGCCAGGCCGGGTCAAGGGGCGCCCAGATCACGATAGCATCTTTGCGTGTATCGCGGTCGAGCATTTTCGGAACGGTCGTTGAGCGCGGCGGCGGGATCATCAGAGCATCGAAGCCGCTGGACAGGGGAAACTCAAAAAGGAGTTCGAGGAGCCGCCGCTCTTCCTGCGTGCAGACGACCGGTGATTCGGAGAGCCGTGCGATCATTGCAAGTGTCGCTGCGCGCGCGCGGTCGCGGTCGGTTCGCTGAATCGGCCGGCCTTGCGCGTCGTTTACGCCTTCCAGTCGCGCGAGGCGTTCGAACGCAAGGTGTCGCTGCTGCGCGGGCAACGCGAGGTTGCCGGCAGCGGTTTTGAGGATACGAATCAAGCCTGGATGTGTAAAGCTAAAACGGGAGAAAAATCGTTCGCCGCGGGCACGCCGCTGCAAGGCTTCTTCGAGTTTTGCGCCGGCGTCCCGCGCGCCAGCGATGAGGATTGCTGTCAGGGGCCGATACTAAACGATCGCGGTGCGCTGGTGCCGCTCAGCGCAACGGTGCCGACCAACACCGGCGTCGGGTTCCGCCCAAAGAATTCGATTTGACCGCTATTTGCGGTCGGAGCTTCTAAAACGCACACGAATTGCTGATCCGGTGTGATCGCGATGCCTCGCGCGACCCCGCCTAGAGCGACCGTCGGTGTCCCAATGTTGCCAATCGTGGCAACTGGCGAAAAAGCCATAATATTGGGATTGCCCGCCGCGACAGATCTACCCGCAACGTACAGTGTTCCGTCGTTGGCTTGGGCAGCGCCGCCGACGCCTGCGATGGCCGAACAGCAACCACCCCCCGCGGCAAATTCCGAAAGCACAAGGGCCGGGCCGCCGCTCAGGGCTTGCAATACCGGCTGTCCTGAACACGTATTCGTAACAAGATAAACCGACGAAGCCGAGCCGATCAGCATGCTCGTATTCACCGTATCGGGCGAGTAGGAGTATACGGCTGAGGATGCGGCGGGTCCGCCCGTGGCTGCTGGAGCAGAGAGCGCGCTTGCGGTCGAAGGATTCGGCGCTTCGACGCCAATTTGCCCGTTCAAAAACGTCAACGGGCCCGCTATGTTAAATCCGGTGGCAAATGTAAGATTCGCGGTAATCGTGGAATCGAATCCGCTCAATTTCACGAGCGGATAGGTTGATCCATCGTTGACATTGTTGTAAAGATTGCATGCGTTGTCGGCGACTAAGCCGCTCCAGATCGGGCTGCCAGTCATCACGGCTGGTGCAAATGCGGAAGCATTTGGGGCCGGAGTTGGATTCCCAATCGTCGGCGCGGCAACGCTAACAAGCTCGGCGTTGGAGCCGCTGCCCTCGACGGCGAACGCTCCGGTGCTGCACCCGCTGGTCGCCGCAATCTGTAAACTGTTTACACCCGACAGCGTCGAACCGGTCTGAGTGCGCGTCAGCACGTCGATCACTTGAACCGTAGAGTCATTGTTGAGAGCGAACAGGTACGAGTCCGCGTTTACGGCGACGTTAAGCGCCGATGGTCCGGCGTTTAGCATCAGGGGTGATGTGACCGAGCCTTGTGCATTCGTACCGAGCGGATACCTCGCCGTGAGCGTTGCGGCGCCCGCGATACTGGCCGTCGATAGTTGCACGCCGCCAGAGCCAGTGACCGGAGCGGGTGCTGCAAGCGTCCCTGGGATGAGATTATTTTGCGCATCAACCGGCGCGGCATTGATCGTTACGGTTTGGTCCGCACCTAAATTTGTGAGAACGCGCCATGCCGCCGGTGTCCCGCTCCCAGCAACGCTGAAAACAACGCCGCTCGCCACGCCTTGCAGTACCACCGGAATTGTGGTAGTCGCGTTTGGTGCGACCACGGTGGCCGCCGAATTGCCGGTTGAGAGGGCATGTCCGCCGCCGTCATACGTGGTGACGACGAAGGTATCGTTTGCGACCGCAGCGGCTACCTGAAGCGTCGTCGAAGTGGGCACTGGGCCAGGCGAAGGCAGCGCGAAAACTTGTTCCGTCGGCGTTGGGTTCGGTAGCGGGGAGGGCAGGACGCGCACACCGATTGTGGCGCTGCCCGGCGAGATCCATTTGGGATTTCGCCTCGCCGACTGGCTGCGTCGTGCTGGAATTTGGATCGTCAACGAAGCTGTTCCCATGGCGTACGTTGGGGCGCCGGGCGGTACGAAGCGGCCTGCCGAGCTA
>JALYIF010000311.1 GCA_030775925.1 Vulcanimicrobiota bacterium
CCGGTTGACTATGCAAATTGGAATGTCGTCGTCTCAACAAACCGGTCCGCGCTGGACGATGAAATCCGCAACATGAGCCTGGTTGCCGGCACGGCGCTGTTCCTCTTGTGGCTTTTCACGATCATTGCAATTCTTGGAATGCGCCGCGGGCGCACGCAACGATTGCGCACACTCGACCTCGAAATGGCGCAGATCGAACTGCACGGCGAGATCGCAACCCGCATTGAGGCCGAAGAGCGGCTTCGCGAGCGAGCGTATCATGACGGACTTACCGGTCTGCCGAATCGTGCTTTTTTGAACAAGCAGCTCGAGTCCGCAATCGCTCACGCACGGCAAGATGCTTCCTTTCAGTTCGCCGTCTTCTTTATCGATCTCGATCGCTTTAACGTGGTTAATGACAGCTTGGGACATGCGATTGGAGACCGGCTGCTGGCGGCTCTCGGGCGCCGCCTAGAATCGCGCTTGCACGCAAACGACATCGTAGCGCGCATCGGTGGCGACGAATTTGTCGTGCTGATCCAGAATTTGCAAGGCGAACCTGATGCGGTGGGAATCGGGGAGCGTTTAGTGGGAGCACTCGCCGACCCGTTTTATATTGATGAGCAGGAAGTATTTATGACCGCCAGCCTTGGAATCGCCATGAGCAGGCAAGGCTATGAGAAGCCCGAGGAAATCTTGCGCGACGCCGATATTGCGATGTATCACGCAAAGAAGTCGGGCCGGGCTGGACATCAGATATTCGATCGTGTGATGCACGACCGGACGGTTATGCAAATGCAGTTAGAAACGGACTTCCGGCGTGCGGTCATTCGTCAGGAACTGTTTCTTGAGTATCAACCGATCATTCGCCTGACGGATGAAAGCATTGTGGGCTTTGAAGCGCTCGTGCGGTGGCAACACCCGGCGCGCGGGGTTATCTATCCAGACGATTTTATCCCGATGGCGGAGCAGACCCGCTTGATCTTGCCGATGTCATCGTTCGTCCTTTTGCAGGCCGCCGCCCAAGCGGCACGATGGATTGCGCGGTATCCCGAGCTCTACGTCCTCGTAAACGTTTCGGCGATCCGTTTTACCAAGAGCGGCTTCCTGGAAGAAGTTAGTAGCGTCTTGCGAGACGCTCGAATTCCGCCTTCGGCGATTCGATTGGAGATCACAGAATCCGCCGTTATGGAGAATGCCGATGTCGCGCAGAGCGTACTGGGTGAATTGCGTGCGCATGGAATTCGTTCGCAGATCGACGATTTTGGAACCGGGTATTCCTCGCTCAGCTATTTGCAGAAGCTCCCAATTGATGGCCTCAAAATCGACCGCTCATTCATTGGAGCCATGACGAGTAATCCGGAAGCCGCCGAAATTGTGCGTGCGATCGTGAGTCTCGCAGGCTCGCTCAAACTACAAGTTATCGCCGAAGGAATTGAGACGCGTGAGCAAGCGGTTCAGCTGGCGGCCCTTGGCATCGACTACGGCCAGGGATTTTATTTTGCTAAACCCGGAGCACCTGAAGATGTCGGGCGGCTACTAGAAAAGCCGCTGGCTGTCGAGTAAGATCGTCACCGGGCCATCATTAATAAGTTCGACTTCCATGTCTGCGCCAAACTCACCATAAGCGACTTGAATCCCCGCGTCTGCAATCGTTCGCCCGACCAATTCATAGAGTGGTAATGCCAGGTCTTCTTTGGCAGCGGTAATGAACGACGGACGGCGGCCTTTGCGGGCGTCTCCATACAGTGTGAATTGGGATATGAGCAGCACACCCCCACGCGTCTCGCCGACGCTAAGGTTCATGAGGCCGTCTGGATCGGCAAAAATGCGCAAGCCGGCAATTTTTTGAGCAATCATGGTTGCGTCGGCAGCCTGATCGCCGACGTGCACGCCGAGCAACACGCAGAGGCCCGCTTGGATGGTGCCGGTCGGGCGCTCTCCCACGCGCACCTCGGCGCGTGATACGCGCTGAACAACCGCCCGCAATTATTTGGTGAACATTGAAGAGAGCGCAAAGAACGCGTTCTCTTTGCGCTCGAGTATCCGGCGATAAAAATAGCCCGCCCAATGCGTGCCGAACGGAATATAGATGCGTACGCGGTAGCCCTCTCGCACCAGCGCTCGTTGTGCTTCCGGGCGCACACCGTAGAGCATTTGGAATTCAAAGCGGTCCGCTGTAATCCCGGAATTCTTTGCGAAAACCTTAATCGCTTCGATCAGGCGCAGATCGTGGGTGGCGATGCCGGGATAGTTGCCGTGCGTGAGCAGC
>JALYIF010000312.1 GCA_030775925.1 Vulcanimicrobiota bacterium
GGCTCAGGGTGACACTATTTTGCTCAGGGTGACACGTAATGTCGAAGGGTGGTATTCGCTTATTTTGCGAGTTTAGTTACGTCTGCTTCGGTGACTGCTGCTGCCGTATTTCCCCATGATGCGCGAATGAAGGTAACGACGTCGGCAATATCTTTGTTGCTCAAGCTGCCTTTCCACGCGGGCATTTGGCCGTTGTAGGTTTGTCCGTTGACGGAGATCGAGCCGTGCAACCCATTAAGCAAGACGCCGATCACTTTGGCTTTGTCGCCGGTCACGTACGCGTTGCCGGCCAGCGGCGGAAACGCTCCCGGAACGCCTGCGCCCGCGGCGCCGTGGCATGTCGAGCAGTTGTTTGCGTAGACTTTTGAACCCGCTCCCGGTGCGGCTGCGCCGCCACTTGGTGCTGAGGCCGTGTTGCCCGAACTCGCGGGTGCTGCGGGTGCCGCCGCTGCGGGAGTGCCGCCGCCGCCGGCCGCTGCTGCGGCTTGCTTTTGCAGAATTCCCATCTGGCTCCAGATGGACAGCGCTACGACGCCGATGATTGAGATGGTCGTAATCCAGAGAATCGGCGCACGCGATCCAAACGAACGAACCGTACTGCGATCGAGCCAGGGCAGTAACATGAGGCCAATGATGGCAAGCGTTGGGATGATGATCGTTCCGACGAGCTCTAAGCTTGGCGGCATGATTGCTAGCAGGCCAAAGAGCGATAAGAAGTACCAGGCGGGATACGGTACAAACGATGCGTTTGTCGGATCTGCTTTGGCGTCCAATCCTGGAGGCGCAAAAAGCGACAGCATCACGATAATAAAGAAGACGGCGAACGACACCACGGTGTCCATGAAGACTTGATCTGGAAAAAACTTTCCAATCTTGAGTCCGCGGCGGTCATCCGTAACGGGTCCCGCCGGACCGTTGTAGCGGAAGATCGCAAGATGCGCCCCGACCAGGCCGAGCAGCGCAATCGGCATCAACCAGACGTGAATACCGAAAAAGCGATTGATGGTGAGCGTGCCCATGACGGCGCCGCCTTGCAGAAACTCTTGTACGGCAGGTCCTAGAACCGGCGCGGTACCCGAGATATTGATCGCGACTTGCGATGCGAAGTACGCGTTCATATCCCACGGCAACAGATAGCCGGTGAGGCCCAGCACCAGGGTGACGATAAAGAGCAAGACGCCGACGATCCACTGCAGTTCGCGCGGCGATTTATACGCGCCCCAAATAATCACTTGCAGCATGTGCAAGAAGACCAGCGCAATCATCGCCGACGCGCCCCACGAGTGAACGCTTAAAACGAAATGCTGGAAACCGTTGTGGTACATGGCATCCGTCGATTCCCATGCCGTGTTGGCCGACGGAGCGTAGAAGAACGTGATAAAAATTCCGGTGGCAATCTGCAAGATCATCGCGAACAGTGTCGCGCTTCCGAAGACATACCAGTAACTTGCACCGCCCGGGATATCCTCGGTGAGGAACTCCTTGGCCATCGAGACGAAACCGGTGCGTTGCTCGATCCACGTTAACATGCGGTTATCCTTACCTTACGACGTAAATGAGACGACGATGTGATCGGGCGTGGAATCCTGATAGCGAATCCACGTGACTTCCGCCTTCCCATTTTGCTCGCGCATCGGAAGCGGGTCGAGGCCGCGGAGCGCCGGGCCGGCAAGATGTGCGCCTTCGCGCGTATAGGTCGAGCCATGACACGGGCACAAAAACTTATTCTGGTCGGCGTCATAATTGAAGCGGCAGCCCAAGTGCGGGCAGATCGGGCTAAACATCACAAAGCCCATGTTCACCACGTTGTAGGGCGGTACGCCCTTCACGCTCCCAAAAATTGATTTTCCGTCTGAGCTGAAGAGATCGGGGCGTGCTTTACGCATCTTCTCCTGGTCGGCTTTAATACCCCAGACGTACTGCGAATTGGTCTCTTCCGGGAGGTATGCATCTTTAGATTTCAGCGTGAAGCTTACTTTGATCGGCTTCTCGGTCGAGCTTTGCAGCTGCTTCCATTCTGCAGCGTCGAGCGGCGACCACGCTC
>JALYIF010000313.1 GCA_030775925.1 Vulcanimicrobiota bacterium
GGCCGAATCACTGCGCAGCGCTTTCGGCAATGAAGTTGCCTACTATCATGCAGGTTTGGGAACGCCCGAGCGCTTGACGGTAGAACGGCTCTTTCGCGAGGGTGCGATCCGCATTATCGTGGCGACGTCAGCCTTCGGCGAAGGCATCGATCTGCCTGACGTGCGCAACGTGGTGCTGTACCATCTCAATTTTGATTTTACGGAGTTCAATCAGCAAGCGGGCCGCGCTGGCCGCGACGGAGCGCCGGCGCGCATTCATTTGCTGTTTGGAAAGCCGGATCGCGCCATCAACGACTTTATTATCGATCGCGAAGCTCCGACGTTGCCACTCTTGCGAGAAATTTATAAGGGGATGAAAGGGTTGAGCATGGAGGGCCAATTGCGAATGACCTTCGTGGACATCGCACGGACGTTAGAACTCGATAAGGCCAACGAACGCACGATCAGCGTAGCCGCGCGGATCTTTGAGGACGCCGGTTTGCTGCACAGCGGAATCGATGATGACGGCCGGTTCTTACGGTTTTTGCCGGCCACGCAGAAAGTCGACTTGACGAAAAATGAGCGCTTTGCCGAAGGCCAGGCAGAGCGCGAAACGTTCTCGCGATTCTGTGATTTGATTTTGACGGCAAATGTGAGCGCGCTGCAGAATATCATCAATCGCCCCATCTACCCACAGGGCGTAGACCTTCGCCGTTAGAGCGTCTAAATAATGCGCGAGCCTCCGCCGCTGCGCTGTTTTTTCAGTTCTTGCAATTGCGTCGCGTGGACAAAACGCTGCAGTTCTTCGCTAACGAACGCGGTCGCGCGGACGAAGACGACGCTGTACAGATAGCGGCCTTTGACTTGCTCCATGGCGGGGAGGAGCTTGGCGTGTACTTGGATCTCGCTGAATTCGCGCGCTTTTACTTCTTTGGTTTGCATTTCGTGGCCGAAGATGCTGGCCGAACGCGACGTTTCGCGTTTGGTGAGAATGCCTAACACGTCATTTGGTAACGTAAAGCGAATGTCTAGCTCGCGGTCCAGCTGCATTTTGCGATCGAAGGCGATGCGCATTCCGCCAACGCTCACGTCGACGGCGAACGCGTCGACGCTTCCACGTACGCCCACGGTTGTGTAGCGAACCGGAAACGTGCGCTCGGCGCGGTAAGCCGCACGTTCCCGCACCGATCGCAACGGAGCGCCATTGGAGACTGCTTTTTGCCCGCATGCCGCTTCGTCACCGCGATTCTGCATGCCGCGTCGCTGTTGTTCCACAATAAATTGATAGATCGAGTCGGTGTCGCTTGGACGAAGCGATTTGAATTGGACACCGTAGTGAAACAGGCGGCTGGGTTGCCGAAAATCTACCGATGCGATGACCCCTTGGAGCTGAAGAGGGGCTTTGTTTTCGCGGGTGAGGGAGAACTGCACCGCGCCGCCCCGCAGGAGCATCGAACGGGAGATAATCCGGCAACCGCCTTCGGAGATGTCCCCAAGCGTGGCTGCCACCGGCACTGCTACGCTGGGGCAAGTGACTTCGATCGGGAAGTTCACGGCCAAACGATAAAACTTGCGGTCGTTCTTACCGGCCGAATCGTTGGCTTTTGGGGCTGCGCTTCCGAACATGACCTGGTCCTCCCCCGCAAAACAATCCCGCCGGTTCTTCACACCAGCATGTCTTGCGAGCTACTCTAGTATAGTCCGGCGCTCGCTTGCTGTCTCTGGAAAAGCTCGAGGCAAAGCCAAGGCCGTGTAAACCCGTCGTAAACGTTGTGCTCGTTCAGCGCAACGTCGTAACTAATGTCGCTTTCTCAGCCGCTCCATCAGGCGATTGTGCGGGCGACGGCGCTACCGTCGACGGTTTTATAAAATGCATTATGCGTCTCTGAAACCCCGGGCGCCCAAGGATCCACCTGTCCGGGGTTTATCGGGAAATGGGTAGTCGGTCCGGCGGCGTCTGCATAGCATGCGTCTCCGAACGGCGCGAAATTATGCGATTCCCGGTGCGCCAATACCGTCGATGCAACCGCCGCTGAGGCTTGCGTTGCTGCATCCCGCAAATTCGCGTCCAGATGCGCGTCGGCCGCGATTGCGTTATACAGCGCGATGGCGGGCCGATCGGCATGCCACGGCATATCGGGCGTGGCTTCCGGAAAGCGCACCATTCCGGGAACCGTAGCCGCATCGCGCCGGAGCGTATCGGCTTCATCGCGTGGAGCACGCCCGATGGCATCATTAAGATTTTTCACTGTTTGCTCCACCGTGTTCCACTTGGCCGCATTCAGATCGAGGACATCAAAAGCCGCTGCCGGTCCCCATGATTGGCCTCCAGCACGGTACTGGTAATCCATAACCGTGTTCACGACGGTGCTCGCCATCGAGCCTGGATCATCGATGTGTTGTGCGATTGCATCGGCTACTGCCGTCGGTGTTCCTGGCGAAAGCATCGTCTCCGGGCTTGCTGCCAAGAAGCGGACCCCGGCATGCGAGAGTTCGTCAGCGAAACCAAGCGATGACATTAGGCATTGGTTCGCCGCAATGCCGTCGACCTTACGACCGGCGTCTTCGGGATGCGCCTGTGCGTGCATAATAACGCCTTTTGCAATGGCCGCCGCCATGCCGTCGATGGACATGATCGATCCGGTGCTGTTTGCCTGCAGTCCGCCGCCATCGCCCGCACCGTGATCGCTCAACTCAATCCAGGTTTGCTTCGCGCCATTCTTTTGTGCCTCGTCCAATGTGTGCGCTACGAAGCGCGCCAAATTGTCCGGAGATGCCATGTTTTGAGCACTGCCGGCATGAGC
>JALYIF010000314.1 GCA_030775925.1 Vulcanimicrobiota bacterium
TCAAGCATGACGCTCGGCCCATGCAAGGCGGGAAGAACGGTGGCAATGGCTGGACGCGCGATGCCCTCAATAGTGCGTAACCGAATGAGTGCGATTGCCAAAAATGCACCGCTGTTTCCGGCGGATACGACGGCGTCCGCATGCTTATCGCGAACCAAGTTGATCGCGACGCCCAAACTTGTGCGGTCGGCACTTCGCAGAGCTTGCGACGGGTTCTGATCCATAGGGACGGCTTCGGGCGCATGGACGACGGTAATACGTCCCGCGAACGGTCCCGTGAGCAGCGGGCGGATCCGGCTCTCGTCTCCGACCAGAACAAGATCGGCATAGTCTTGCTGTGCTGCGAGCAAACAGCCCGCTACGATCTCTGCGGGTGCATTGTCGCCTCCCATCGCGTCGATCGCGATGCGCGCCCTGCGCTTGGGCGCCAGCTCGTTACTCATCAAATGAAACCACGTATTCTTCGTTCTTCTGTCCGCCGAAGTAGTACTCTACGTCGGCCTGCGGAAAAGCACTGCGAAGCTGTTCGCTCAAATGTTGCGCGTCCCGCTCCTTCTGCGCCCCGCCGTAATAAAGCGTAACCAGTCCCCCGGACCGGGCGCCCATTGCATCCACGACCGCGCGGGAGGTTTCAAGGATGGATCCCCCAGCGAAAAGCTGCCCGTTGAACGCCGCCGCCGGCTTCCCACGGCTCACGCTCACACCGCCCAAGGTTGCATCTTTGCCCGCGATAAAGATCGAGCCGGCGCGAGGCTGCCCACTCGCTTGTGAAAGTGCTTCCAGTTCTTCCACGGTCGGTGCCGTTTCACGGCCGCGAAATGCGAGCAACCCGGAAATGCCGGCGACCATATCCTTGGTCGGAATAATCTGCACGCGCTTATCGGTCATCTTAGCGACTTCGGATGCAGCCAGCGCCACGTTGGAATCGTTGGTAAAAAGAAACACGTCATCGGAAAGACATTTATTGGTGGCGAGTAGGAGATCCCGGACGCTGGGATTGCCTTTGGCGAGGACCGTAACTTCGGCACCTAGTTCCTTACAGATTGCATCGAATCCCAACCCCGGCACCACGGCGACAATCGAAAACACTTTTTGGGGTTTATCCACCACGAGCACGTTGTGCTGCTGCTCCATGTTATCAACCTTGAGGCGGGTAAGCGTTCCAAACTTCGCAGCGATGGCTTGTACTGCCTCAGGCTTATCCGTGTGAATGTGCACCTTGATGGTGGGCTGCCCACCCGCGACGATGAGCGAGTCTCCGCGCATTTGCAAAGCGTCGCGCAGCGTCGTTACGTCGCACGTTGCATCTTGCAGAATAAACTCCGTGCAAAACTTGTTCTCTCCCACCACTTGCTGCGCGCTAAAGACCGCCTTCCGAATCGGGCGGCGCGGGAACGCAGTCGTGCGCACTTTGACCTCGGGCAAAAAACGCAGAATGCCCTCTAGAAAGTAGACAAAGCCCGCGCCCCCGGAATCAACGACTCCCGCCTCCTTGAGAACGGGGAGCTGGTCCGGCGTGCGTTCGAGTGCTTCAAAGGCCGTCTTGAGCACCCCATTGGTTAGACGGTAGAAGTCACGTTCGTGGAGCGCCTGATGGTACGCAGCCTCCGCCGCGGCGTGCGCGACCGAAAGAATCGTGCCCTCCACCGGGCGTAAGAGTGCCGCCCGGGCGGCTGCGACGGCTTCGCGCATGGCCGTTGCCAGGGTAAAGGTGTCGATCTCCGAGCGATGCCGGACATGGTGGGCAAACCCCCGCAACATCTGCGAGATGATCACCCCGGAGTTGCCCCGCGCGCCCATCAAGCTCCCTTGAGCCGCGGCAGCGGCGACCTCGGCCAAGTTGCCTGAATGAACCTTGCTTGCTTCCAAGGCGGCCGAACGGACCGTCAAGTACATGTTGGTACCCGTGTCGCCATCGGGGACGGGAAAGACGTTGAGATCATTGAGCACGCCCCGGTATTTTTTGAGGAAGTACGTACCCGCGACCACAAATTTTGCGTAGCCGCGGCCATCCAGGGTGCTAATGTCCATCGGGGCCTTTCATGCGGCAAGGGCGTCACGGCCCCCTTGGTGCCCTCGTCCCCCCTTGAGGCTTATAGCCTTGTCAGAGCCCCGGGCCTATGGTACTATTCGTGGGTTGTCCGGCCTACAGGGCTGGGCCCCATCCTTTTTTTCTAGGAGTTCTCAATGGCTAAGCGTTGCGACGTATGCAGCAAGGGACCTATGGCCGGCAATAACGTCAGTCACGCCATGAATAAGACGCGCCGCCGCTGGCTGCCCAATTTGCAGAGCGTAAAGATCAACGAAGGTGGCACGCACAAGACCGCCCGCGTCTGCACGGCCTGCCTGCGTTCCAAGAAGGTCACGCGCGCAATTTAAGGCTTGCCAAAAAATCACAAAAAGGGCGGTGGCAACACCGCTCTTTTTATTTTCAAAAAGAACCCTAGTAGCGGATCTTATTCGTGGGCGGCGCGAACTTGAGGCGCGGGCCGTCGTAGGCCGTGGCCTTGATCTGCTCGGTCATCACCAGCGACTTGGCACAAAATTTCATCGCCTTGTCGTCATCGATGTGATAGCCGAGCGGGCGCCATTCCTGGAGAGCCCCGACCGGGTCGACCGTGGCACCACCATAAGTGGTCGTTCCTAGCACAGCCCGGGCGCAGAGCGTCGTCGCCAAAACGCAAGCCGAAAATGGCGACGCACCGATAGCAATAAATGCCGCAATGCCGGCGGTAAAGGTATCGCCGACGCCGTGGGCCGGATACCCCGTGTAAAACGGCGAGGTGATGCGGTAATACGAATAGCCGTTGGAAAATAAGCTCATGAGCCGCTTCTTCTCAACGTCTCGCTGAAATGAAGTCACGACGACGGTGTGCGGCCCTAAATCAATCAGTCCGTTGAGCATCTCATGTTCGGACGGAGTCCGGCTCGGATCGATGCCGAGTAGCACTTCGGCTTCAAAACGATTGGGGGTAATCATTTGCGCCATCGGAACGAGATGTTCTTTGATCGCACGAGCTGTCTCGGCACTCACGTACAGCCCTTTTTCATGGTCCCCAATGACGGGATCCAAAAGCACGACCCCAGTGTACCCTTCCAGAAGCTCGGAAACGATTTCAACATGGACCGGTTTGGGCAAATAGCCAACGACTAAAACAGCTGGACGTTGAGCAATTGCAAACGCGACATCGCGCCGAAATTGTCCGGGATCGGAGATCGTGTTTGAGCGTCCGCTGAAACCGCCGTGCGCGCTGGCAAACTGCGAAGGCGCGGCTACCGCGCGCGCGCCAAGCGCATTCGCCACAGCAAAAACGCATTGGTTCCCAAGAAATCCCATGCCGACGCTATTCTGGATACTCCCGATCAGCGGATATCCGCGGCCCATTTCGCCATCGGGCTGTCGTGAGGAATTCATCGAAGCGGTCATGTGTTCGTTTCCATATGGTCCCAGCCGGCCGGGAGCAGCGGGCTGCACTGCCCGCCGTATTGCACGCTCATTTCACTTCCCTCACGCAGATGACCGATCCCGTGGAGTGGCCTGCCAAAACGTTTTTCAAACTGTTTGGCCAGATGCGCAAACGCTCGCGGCGCGATCGCCGCCAACAATTCAAAGTCTTCGCCGGCGGCGAGCGTGTACGCTACGGGGTCCATCCGCCGCGCTTGGGCCATGGCCTGCGCACTTGCGGCAATTGGCACGTGCTCGAGGAGTGCTCCGAGGTTCGAGGCGTACGCGAGTCGTGGCGTATCCGTTGCGAGCCCATCGGAGAGATCCATCATCGCATGCACGGAGTGTGAGGCCGCCAGCCAGCGGCCCTCGGCTAGGCGCGGTTCAGGCGTGCAGTGTTTGGCAAGTGCATGTTCGCGCAACTCATCTGAAAGTGCTCGCGGATCGCGCTGGGCATCGAAGCCAGCGCGGCTGCCCCCGAGCGGTCCGGTGACGGCCAGCACATCTCCCGCACGCGCGGTACTGCGTCTCTTCAGCGAGGTACTGCGAACTTCACCAACCACGGTTATCGAAAGAAATAATTGGGGACTTCGCACGATGTCACCACCCACCAACGCTGTATTTGTTCGCTTTGCAAGTGCGTTCATTCCGGCGTATACGTCTAAAAGCTGCTCGCGACGCATCCCGGCCGGCACACCGAGGGCAATGGTTGCAAGGACTGGACGCCCTCCCATTGCCGCGATATCGCTCAAGTTACTGGCCAAGGCCCGGTGCCCGATTTGCGCATCGGTAAAATGACTGCGCGTGAAATGCGCATCCTCAATCAACGCATCCGTTGTAATAACGCTTACGTGCGAGCGCGAAGGCCGCCACGCAGCGGCGTCGTCTCCGATGCCGAGGACAATCTTGGTGCCACCCGGCACCTCGAGCAACTGTCTGAAGGCAGCGACGAGTTCGTTTTCGTTCAGCGGGCCGCTGCCCCGGCCAGCTGTTTGCGAAATTCTTTGACCGTATCTTCCGGCCGCGGAGTGCCAAAAATGCTCGATCCCATAACGAGGACGCGCGCGCCCGCGGCTACGATCTCTTCGATATTATCATGGCCTACGCCGCCGTCAACTTGCAGTTCACACTGCGGGTTGCGCGCATCGATTAACGCGCGCGCCTCCTGCAATTTCTGCAGCGAACGTTTGATGAATGTCTGCCCGCCAAATCCCGGATTGACGCTCATGACCAGCAACAAATCGATATCGTCCATCAAGTCTTGCAGCATGTTCACCGGCGTCTGCGGCGTGATGGCGATGCCGGCCTTCGCGCCCAGCGAGCGAATGTGAGTTAGCAGTCGTTGCGCATGCGGCGTCGCTTCATAATGAAACGTAATGATATCGGCCCCGGCTTTTTTGAAATCATCCACGTACCGCTCCGGCTCGAGGATCATCAAGTGACAATCAAAGGGCAGCTTGGTACAGGGGCGCAAATCGCCGATAATTTTTGGACCCCACGTGATGTTGGGAACAAAACGCCCATCCATGACATCGAGATGAATGTAGTCCGCGCCGCCCCGTTCGACCGCCTCAATTTGGGACTTGATTTCGCAAAAATTGGCCGAAAGAAGCGACGGCGCGAGTTTTATCACGGCGCCGAACTGGGTCCAGGAGCGGCATCGTTTCCAGGCCGGCGCTCGTTGTAAACGGCCGATGGCTCGCGGCCCAGGCGCGATTCGGCAATTAAGGCATTGTTTACAAATAAGTCCACGACAGCGGTGCCCATGGCACTGACGTTAAAGTCGAGCTTTTGACCCGGCTGTGCGAACGCATCGTACATCGTCCACTTGCCGCTCATATCGGTAACGATGACTTGCACGCGCTGCGGCTTATCGCTGGTCTGGTCGGACGGTACTGAGGCAAGGAGATGCACCTGGCGCAAAATATACCCGGACTCGTGCGGGCCTGCGCTAACTTCCAGCGAGACTGGCTCGAACGCATCAATTTTGGAACCGGCTGCGGGCGTTTGTCGCACGACACGACCGTGCGGCGCGGCGTTTGGCCCAAGCGGCATCCATACCACTTGTCCAAGCCGGATGTGAGCTCGCTGCGCGTCGGCGCGCGC
>JALYIF010000315.1 GCA_030775925.1 Vulcanimicrobiota bacterium
CCGCCCATGTTCGGATCATCGCGGTCCGGTGTGGTGGCTGGAAAGAACCCGATATCGGAGACGCCGAAGCGGTCTACGATGATCCCCGCGACATTCTGCAGCATCTCGGAAAAGAACCGATTGCTCGATATTTTCCTTCACACCAAGCGCACTAAGCTAGTGTTCGAAGTTTACTATCTCCACATCGTAACTCGGGACGCGTGCGCACAGAAACAGGCGCGGCTTAAACGCGGTGCGCGCAACTGCTGCCAATGCCGACCGATCTAAGTTGGTATAGCCCGTACTTTTGAGGATGACCAAGTCTTCAACAACGCTATTGGCGCTAAAGCAATACCGATACGTGCTGTCCCGCCAAGTACTTCATCTACAGGGTAGTACGGCTGAATATAGTTGATCACCGACGCCTCGGTGAGCATCAGCGGACACTTGTGCATATCCCATTTTCCGATGGTAACGGCATCGATCGCTTTCGATCCGGCGCGAGTTCGCACATCCGTATCCGATGCATCTTTTGCGGCGTTCTGATCGGGCGCCAAATTTCCAAAGCTCATCAGCGGCAGAGCGCCGCAGAGGGCGGGCTTTCCATCCAGAGTCACGTTATCGATCCAGACCGCGTCAACTGGAAGAGAGGATGGAAGCCGCACCACAATCGGGGTAGCCTCGTTTGCCTGGACGATCGGTCCGCTCTTCCCATTTTGGACCGTAACGGTCGTCATGCCGGCAAGAATGTTTGCCGTAAAGGGCGCTTCATAGGCTTGGTCCTTAGAAAAGAATCGCAACGAGGCGGTAATCGTCTTAGGCGCATCTGCCGAAACGACAATCGCAAACTCCGAATCCGTCCCCAGATCGTGCTCGTCGCGGGGAAGCTGCAACTGATGCATCGGAACAACCCTCTTAACTCTCGCCGGACAAAATAAATCCGGCTGCCACTTACTAAAGTCTTTCCCCACCAGGGCATTGGCGGGGCGCGCTCCTGACAAGCATGCAGCGGTGCCAATCAATGCTAAGAATGTGCGGAGCTTCATCTGCTGCTTCAATTCCGGATGCGAGTTAAGGGCTGTAATAGTTGACACATAAACTGTAAAAGCCTGGAATCGGCGTGCATAATAATTGACGCGGACGGTAGCTACCGCGCGCAACTGCCCCCAAAGCCGCGCGATCAAATTGCCGAACACTGCTACTCCCGAGAATCGAAATATCCACTACTCGGGCAGAGCAAAACACGTCAGGAGCATCTTTGCTAAAATCGCTTCCTGCTACGGCAAGTGCCGGCGTTGGCGAATAAGAGACAATTGCGGCTATAAATGCGGCAGCAATGGGGCGAACCATGGACAACCACTCCTTAGGTGGAAAACGCAGAATCACTTCGAAATTGAAAGCTTACTTTGTAGCGTCGAATTGCGCACGAAAGCTATAAAAGCCCGGCACGGGTTCGCATAGAAATTTACGCGGACTGAACACGCTTTTTGTGACTGCCACCAGCGTCTCCCGATTCATAAATTTATATTCACTAGATTTCAAAAGTGAGACATCAACCACGTGCCCAGCCGCGTCCAGCGCAACTTTAGCGATCACCATCCCCTTTGTACTGCGCTCGTAGCGCTCCTCGACGGGCCAGTTAGGAGACTCCAGTAAAACGGCTTTTGCATCGACGTAAATCTCCGGACAATTACGCATGTCAACTTTGCCGACAGGTCGAGCGCGCAATCCAGCAGTACCTTGCTCTCGAATAGACTTGTTAGTCAGCATGCCTAGGAACTGCTTATCAAAATTGACCTGCAAAGAATATACATGTGGCAGTGTTGCGCATTCTGCGGGTTTGCCGTCCACAGCAACCTCATCAATCCAGGCGGCCTCGAGCGACACGGCTGCCGGGAATTTCACGTAGATTACTGGGGAAATGAAAGAACGACTTGGGTTGGTTCCATCTGCTTCCTGCAGAGCAGCGGGTTGATTCAAAGATGAAGAAAAGTCCACCTGAAACAGTTCGCCCTTAGAGAAGAACTTTAGAGTTCCCGCGATCTTCTTAGGCTGATCGGCTGAAAGTACGATTGCAAAGTCGGAGTCACTGCCGAGATCGTGCTCCGCCGATGGCATATCTAGTTCATGGATCGGCACGACACGCGAGACAGTTGCCGGGCAGAATAAATCTGGCTTAGCCTTACTGTAGTCGTCTCCGACCACAGCGCCCGCTGAAAGGGGCGCAACGGACAAAATGCATGCCAAGAAAGTGCCGGCGTATCGTTTATTGACTTGGATCATAGTTAAATTTCATAGAATAAGTTCCGGGAATAGGGGTGCAGAGAAATTGCTTAGGTTTGAACGAACTCTTCGAAGCCGCATCCAACGCTGAACGATCAAAGCCGATGTCCCCGCCGCTGAACAGAATCGATTCGTCGGCGACGTTCCCTGCCTCGTCCAAAACAACTTTTACAATAACGGTGCGGTGACGCCAGAATCTGGGTTCTTCCCATGGCCACACCGGGCTTTCTAAGTAAATGCTTTTAGCGTCCACCCACGTCTCCGAGCACTTATGACGGTCGAATGTTCCGGTTCGCGTCGCCAGAAAAGGGGGACCAGCGGACATAGTCCGTACGTCCGCATCGCTCGGCCAAATTGGATCGCGCTTAGCGGGATTCTTTTCCGTCAATTTTCTGGTACCAGCCGGTTTTGGGAAATACGTCAATGGCTGAATCGGGCAGTCGGAAAGTCCACCGTCCACCCTCACAGTCTCTACCCAGATCGCCTCGATCGGAACCTTCGATGGAAACCGCACACGAAAAGGGTTGGATTCGTAGAACAAAGTTGTCGTTCGCCGCGCATAAGCGGCAGGGTAGGTTATTGTGACTTTACTCACAATCGCAGCCCGAACCGCCACGTGATAGACATTTTCGTTCGAGAGAACCCTTAACGTGCCGCGAAAATCTTTGGGCAAATCCGCGGAAAGCACAATGGAAAAATCCGAATCCGGCCCGAGCGGTCGCGAGTCAGAAAGAGCAATATTTTCGGGATCGAGCGGGACCACCCGCGCTACCACCGCTGGACAAAATAGATCGGGCTTGTCTTGCGCGTAGTCGTCGCCAACGACTGCACTCGCGGCGATCGGCGATGCTATCAGCATCGCGGCGCAAACCATTACGGCTAGCGGACGAAACATGTGGTTACGAACTCCATAAGCGGCAAATTTGACAGAGTTCCCGAACGGTCGGTAGCAGCTAGTAACGCACTAGTTGGTAGTTTTGAATTCCGCACGAAAACTAAAGAAGCTTGGCACTGGGGTGCATAAAAATTTTCGTGGAGCAAATGCGGTCTTCGAAATTGCTAAGAGTGTTTCTCGATTGAACGGTTTGTAATGGCTAGGTTGTAAAAGAGTAATATCTGCTATGTGCCCGGCAGCATCAAGCGCAATATTTGCTACGATGGCTTCATAGTATTCTGCGTCAATTTCTTTCGCCTCGGCCGGAAATCTAGGAGACACATAGGCGACGATTTTTGCATCACTATAAACCTGTGGGCAATCATGCATATCGACTTTTCCAAGAGATTGGACGCGCAAATTACTATCGGGATGTGCACGAATATCCGCGTCGGTAGCGCCGCCCGGAGAAGGCTTATCCGCGTACCGTTGGTCGAAAAATACGAAAGGCAATGTAGCGCAATCGGCGGGTTTCCCGTCCACAAGAGGCTCGTCGACCCACGCCGCGTCGAGCGCAATCGCTGCTGGAAAGCGTACGTAGATGACTGGGGACTGAAAAGATTGATTTGGGCTTACCCCGACGGATGTTCGCCCAGGCGCCACCTTATTCAACGAGGTGGCGAACGCTACTTTAAACGCTTCGTCCTTAGAAAAAAACTTTAGCGTTCCGGAAATACTTTTCTGCGAGCCGGCCGATAAAACCACGGCAAACTCGGAATCGGTGCCGAGATCCTTTTCACTTGCCGGCAGTTTGAGTTGATGGATCGGAACGACACGCGATACAAATGCCGGACAAAACAAATCGGGTTTTGCTTGCGAATAGTCGTCGCCAACCACAGCGTTAGCGGCGATCGGCGGTGCTAGGAGCACGGCGGCGCAGAAGATTGCGGTTAGTGGACGGAACATGTGGTTAAGAACTCCCTGAGGGCGGCGTTAAATGCCGCGGGTTGATCGGCGTTGGTAATATGTCCCGCTCCTGGAATCACGCGGAGTTGCGCGTGCGGAATTGCGTGCGCGATCTCTTCTGATAGCGCAAGCGGGGCGATCAAATCTAATTCACCGCACAGAACGAGTGTGGGGACAGAAATGGTGCTCAGTACATCGCGGTAATCGCCCGTCCAAGTCGCTTTGGTTGAGGCAATGTAGGATGGCAGCGACTTGCGAGCCATCTGATCGATCGTTTCTTGGTGGCGCACCGGGGATGCGTCACTTGGCAACAATTTGCCGACTCTGGCCCGTCCAAATGCGGCGACACTGCCCGCTTGCGTTGCCCCCGCGAGAATCGTTTCAACTTGCGAGGTCGCATTTGGATAGGCTGCAAAACTGCCAACAAAGGTTAAGGACAGCAAACGCTCGGGGATGCGTTTCCACAGTTCAAATCCGACCACGCCGCCCAGGCTGCACCCGACAAAGTGGAATCGGTCGAGCTGTGCGGTTTTTGCAATCGCCAATACATCTTGCACAAAGCCTTCGCGATCTATTCGCTGGGGATCGGGGTCGTGCTGCGCACTTCCGTTTCCGCGCAATTCGATCGCGTAGCATCGGTAGTCTTTAGCAAATGCGTGAAGTTGGTAGTCCCAGATCGCTGCGCTCGAGCCCACCCCATGTACAAAAACGATGGCGTCGCCGCGTTCGCCATCATGGCGCGCTCCGGAAAGCACCCCATCGGCAGCCGGCGTCCAGATGGTCTCAATCATCTAGCGACGCGCTCTCTTCTTTTGTACGAACATCTGCACTTCATCAAACGTGCGGGTGTTAAGTACCTGCTCTTTTGTTAACCCCGCGCGACGTGCTTGGCTCACCGCCAGCTCAAGCGCGCTCAGTTGCGCCACGCTATGGGCGTCACTATCAACCGTGAAC
>JALYIF010000316.1 GCA_030775925.1 Vulcanimicrobiota bacterium
TAACAGGTGCGCACAGGCATTCTACGAGCGTTATTGATCTTCGTACGCGCCAATCGTGCAGTTAGCAAGCGCGTGCGACGGACCGGGTCGAGCGAGGCCACGTTCATCCTTGGTGATAGTCGTTCCGGTACACGCTCCCGCGGCAACGGGAATCTTTTCAACGAGCAGCGGGTTTGTTGGCGCGTAAGTCAACGGCCCGTAAAGACTGCCGTTTGCCGCCGGCGCCGCCGCGAGCATCGGATCGTAGGTCTGATTGTTTCCAGTCGCCCCCACCGGTGCGCTCCCGGATATGATATTCTGGAAAATGTTGTAGTCGTTGGAGTTAATGCTGAACTGATTGTCGATACCCGAGCCGGAGGGACCGACGCCGTAGGCATAAATCGATCCGTACGTCGTAACGAACCCGACAGACAGTTGGTTGTAAAGATTACCTCCAGAGCCGGGCCCAACGATACCGTGCGCAATCGTCGACAGCTGAATATTCACCGTCGATGCATTGAAAATATTTCCGCCGTTCATACTCGATGAGTTTGAATAAAACGTGGAGTTTGCAATTGCCGAAGTACCTGCGTTATACAAGCCACCCCCTGCTGCCGTGGTCGAATTCGTGAGTTGATTATTGGAAATCGTATCTTGGGTGAGGTTTAACGTGGTGCCGCTTGCATTATAAATTCCGGCCCCTTTAATTGGGTTAGCTCCCAACCCCGCGATCGAGTTCGAATCGACCGTGCTATGAATCAGGGTGTCGGTCACCGCACCCATGCCATAGAATCCCGCACCCGCATCAGTGGCGGTGTTTCCGCTACCTGCAACTCCGATCGTACTAAGGTTAATCAAGAAGGCGCCGGCGGTACAAATCGCGCCGCCGTTTCCCGTTCCGCCGCTCAGGCCGATCGCCGCGTTGTTCTTAAACGTAGCGCTCGTAATACTGCCGGCATTGGCATTGATTGCACCACCCGCACCACTCGTACCGCCGCTAACCCCGCCGGCTGTATTTCCGGTATAGAGGCCGCCGCTCACGGTCAGCGTTCCGACTGCATATAATGCGCCGCCGTAATTTGTAAACGCTCCTGCTAAAGTCCCGATCGCGGTATTGTTGGAGTAAGTTCCGCCGTTCACGGTCAGCAAGCCATTTGTGTAGACGGCACCGCCACTTCCGCCGTATTGGCCTTTGGCCACGTTCCCTGCCGCCGAACCCATTATGTCAGACGTAAGAACCAGCGTCCCGCTAGCACTAGACTCGTACACGGCCCCGCCGGTGCCCTGCGATGCGTTACCGGCCAGTGCTTGGTTTCCATCGAATGTTGAGTTGCTGATCGTTTGTGTGGCGGGACCGGAGATGTTGTCATAGATGGCTCCGCCCGACCCGTTATTGGTGGCAAGATCTCCGGCGGTATTAAAATTAAACCCGTCGGAGTCCAATGTCGCAGCTGAATCAAGGTTGATCGCCCCGCCGCTGATTGTCGCTGAATTGGTATTGAATGTTCCAGTGGTGATGGAAACCGTTCCGCTCCCGGCGCCAATTTCGACCGCGCCGCCGCGATTGGCTGTATTTGAAATGAAACTGGGGCCGATCATTGTTAAGGAAGGGCCTGCGCTATAAACAGCGCCACCGGTAGCCGATGCGTTGTTGTTATTGAAAATATCATTGATAAGCGTGAGGGAGCCAAAGTTTATAACCGCCCCGCCGTTGGTCGCACTGTTTCCATGCGCGAGGCTGAGGCCATCGATCGCAGCCGTAGTGCCCGCGGCAATTGTGAACAGTTGCGTGCTGCCGGCGCCATCGATTGTTAGCGAGTTGGCACCCGGTCCTAAGATCGTCACATTATTCGAGATTGCAAGCGAAGACGTTAGGGTCAAGGGCGACGTGACGGCGGATGTAAAGGTGATAAGGTCGCCGGAGCTTGCATTACCGATCGCGTACGCAAGTGAACCGGCGCCACTCATGGCATTCGTGCTAACGACTGGATGGAGTTGAAAAGACAACGTGTTCGCCGTATTGGCGGAGACGGTCACGTTGGAGAAACTCCCGGTGTCGAGTTGCACGCCACCGCCACCCGTTGCGCTAAACGTGTTAATCAGAAAGACGTTGGTCGTACCGACCGGTGCCAGCACCGTTTCGGTGCACGTGATCACGGACGAGGTGGTGCAGCCACCGGTTGTGCCCGTCACGTCAAAATTTTGTACGGCCCCGCCGTTGACCGTTACTTGCAGCGAGTGCGTCAATGAGTCGATCGACTGCGGCGACCGTCGCAACGCCTGCGACTTCGGCAATGGAACCACGATCGTCAAGGTTACCCGGGCGCTCTGCGCGCTGCTAGGCGGCGTGCGCGGCAAGGAGCCGGAGGGCGCGGAACTTCCACCGCCGGCGCCGCCACCGCACCCGGCCAGAAATACAAATAATAGGCTCAGTGTAAAAAGGCTACGGGACATGGGGCTCCTCCTAACGGCAGGACGTACCCTTGGCGCTCCATCTTAGGTCCCCTGGCCACGCCGGGTTAAGAGTCCGCCTAACTTGGCAGAGTCTTAGCCTTCGCCCGGCCCTCCGCCCAGGTGTTCAGCTGCGCGAGAATCGGCAGCAGGGAGTAGACCGCCGGGGTGGCCCGATATTCGACCCGCGGGGGCACCTCCGCAAAGACGGTCCGCTCTACCAGTCCGTCCGCCTCCAGGTCGCGAAGAGCGCTGGTGAGCACTTTCTGGCTCACCGTACCGAGCCGGCGTTGCAGTTCTTTAAAGCGCAGCACCGTGCTCCCACTGAGCTCCATCAAGATCAGGAGCTTCCATTTGTCCGCGATACTCGCGATGGCGTCTTGAATTGGGCAATTGCCGACCCCGTGCGCCGGCGTGAGGGCTTCGATGCTCATAGGGCTTAAAAAGGCGCGCAGGATTCCGCGGGTTGCACCGCCACTTCTCTGCTATGGAGCTCTTAGAACATCCCGAGCCGCTGAACACGTCGATTGACCGGTTGCGGATCGGAGCGCGCGTTTGGGCTCGCCTCCCGATCGACGAGCGAATCGCCATGCTCGGTGAACTTCGTCCGCTCATCGTTCGCTACGCTAAATCCTGGGTCGATGCCGCCGCGGCGGCCAAGGGCTTAGAACCGCAAAGTCCGCTGACCGCCGAAGAATGGGTGAGCGGACCCTATGCGCTCCTCTACGCGGTCAACCGCTACATTCGCACGCTCGAAAGCCTGCACCGTACGGGCACCATTGCCTTGCCGGGCGCGGTGCGAACGCGTGCCGATGGACAAGTCATTGCCCCCGTTTTTCCCGTCACGCTACATGACCGGCTCCTGCTCAGTGGCGTAAGCGCCGAAGTGTGGATGCAACCCGGCGTCCGCGCGGACCGGTTGCGGGAATCGATGGGGCGCTACTATCGCACATCGCAACACGAACCGAACGTGTCGCTCGTCCTCGGCGCCGGAAACATTGCGGCCATCCCGGCGCTGGATGTGCTGCACAAACTTATTGCCGAGGGTTCGGTCTGCATTCTGAAAATGAATCCGATTAACGAATACTTGACGCCGATTTTTAAAGAGATTTTTTCACCGTTTATTCAGCGGGACTTCCTAGAGATTGTCACCGGTGCCGCCGACGTCGGCCGCTATCTCACCGACCATCAAGGCGTCGATGACATTCATATGACCGGCAGCTCGCAGACGCACGACGCGATTGTTTTTGGCAGTGGCGACAAAACAAAGCCCCGTTTGAACAAGCCTGTTTCGAGCGAACTTGGCAACGTCAGCCCGACAATCGTGATGCCGGGGAACTGGACCAAGGCGGATCTTCGCTTTCAAGCCGAGCACATCGTCACCCAAAAAATGCACAACGGCGGCTTCAATTGCATCGCATTGCAAGTATTGATCTTACCGCAAGACTGGAAACTCGCAGATGCGTTTGTAGCCGAAATCGAAACGGTGCTGGCTCAAACGACCGCACGCGCCGGCTACTATTCAGGAGCGGCTGCGCGACAACGTGCCTTCGTAACAGCGCATCGCAATGCGCGCGAATACGACACGGCCACCGATACGGTCGTCCCACGCACAATCGTCGAACTCGACGCAGCTGGAGATCATGAAGCATTTCGGAACGAAGTGTTTTGCAGCGCCATGGCGATCACGCGCCTACCAGGGGATGCTGCTGCGTTTTTGCAAGCGGCCGTGAACTTTGCAAATGACCGGCTTTACGGAACGCTTGGCGCAAACATTCTTATCGACCCCGCGACGGAGAAAAAACTCGGCACCCGTTTTGAAGATGAAATGGCGAAGCTTCGCTATGGCTGCATCGCCATCAATGCTTGGAGTGGCGTTGGCTTTCTACTTGCGGAGGCGACGTGGGGAGCGTATCCGGGACATCGCCTGGACGACATTCAAAGCGGAATTGGAAACGTTCACAATACGTTCTTGTTTGATGAGCCGCAAAAAACCGTGATCCGCGCAGCGTTCCGCCCGTTTCCACGCGGCATTCCCGGCGGTGAATTTGGACTGCTCCCGCGGCCACCGTGGTTTGTTACCAATACGCAGGCAGCCAACATCGCGCGAAAATTGCTGGCATTCGAATACGCACCGAGCCTGGGAAAGATTCCCTCGCTGTTCGCAAGCGCGATCCGTGGCTAGGGCAAGGTCAGCGGGCGGTAGCGAATGCGGTGCGGCTTAGCGGCCTCCTCGCC
This sequence comes from Vulcanimicrobiota bacterium, assembly GCA_030775925.1. Classification (GTDB taxonomy): domain Bacteria; phylum Vulcanimicrobiota; class Vulcanimicrobiia; order Vulcanimicrobiales; family Vulcanimicrobiaceae; genus JACRUB01. Next base: position 4,669 of record JALYIF010000316.1, read on the forward strand.
TAGCCGTTGCTTCTTGTTGACTTCGTATTCCTGATAGTTTCCTTCGAAGAAATACACCGATGAGTCGCCTTCAAATGCGATGATGTGCGTCGCAATCCGATCCAAGAACCAGCGGTCGTGACTGACCACGAGCACAGTGCCCGCAAATTCGCTCAAGGCATCTTCAAGCGCGCGCAATGTTTCAACATCAAGGTCGTTTGAGGGTTCGTCCAACAGCAAGACATTCGCACCCGTCAAGAGCGTTTTGGCCAAATGCATGCGCCCGCGTTCTCCACCGGAGAGCGTGCCGACGAGCTTTTGTTGATCGCCACCCTTAAAGTTGAATCGACCTAAATAGGCGCGGGCGGGCATTTCGAATTTTCCAACCATCAGTAAGTCGAGTCCGCCGCTGATATCTTCGAAGACCGTCTTGTCGTTGTTGAGCGATTCACGACTCTGATCGACGACGGCCAAGTTCACAGTCGAACCAATCTTAATTTCGCCGGCATCAGGTTGCTCTTTGCCCGCAATCATTCGGAATAGTGTAGATTTACCCGCGCCGTTGGGTCCGATAATGCCGACAATAGCGCCAGCCGGAATGCGAAAATTTACATCGTCCATGAGCAGCCGGTCGCCGTAGGCCTTGCGTACACCCTTGAACTCGATGACCTGGTCGCCTAAGCGATCGGCAACGGGAATGAATATCTCTTGCGTTTCGTTGCGGCGTTGATATTCGTAGCTGGACAGTTCTTCAAACCGCGCCATCCGGCTCTTGTTCTTGGATTGGCGTCCTTTGGTTCCGGTGCGAACCCATTCCAGCTCGCGCTTAAGCGCCTTCTGGCGTGCTGACTCTTCCTTTTCTTCTTGCGCTAACCGTTCTTGTTTCTGATCGAGCCAAGAACTGTAATTGCCCTTCCAGGGTATGCCACGCCCGCGATCGAGTTCGAGGATCCATTCCGCCGCATTATCTAGGAAGTAGCGATCGTGAGTGACCGCGACAACCGTGCCGGGAAAGCGCAGCAAAAACTGCTCTAACCATTCCACGCTTTCAGCATCCAAATGGTTCGTTGGTTCATCCAGCAAAAGCATATCCGGTTTGGAAAGAAGCAGGCGGCAGAGTGCGACGCGGCGTTTTTCGCCACCCGAGAGCGGGCCGATCTTGGCGTCCCAAGGTGGTAAGCGCAAAGCATCGGCCGCAATCTCCAGTTGCTGATCCAAATCGTCTCCGGCCGCAAAAATAATCGCTTCGAGTTTGGCTTGTTCGTTAGCAATCGCATCAAAGTCGGCATCGGGCTCGCCATACTTGGCGTACACGGCATCCAGCTTCTTGCGCGTCTCGATCAAGTCGCTCAAGGCTTCTTCGACGGTCTCGCGGACGGTTTTATCGGGATCGAGTTTCGGTTCTTGCTCTAAATGTCCGATGCTCAGATTGGCCATCGGCTCCGCCGTGCCGTCGAACTCTTTATCGACGCCGGCCATGATTCGGAGGATCGTCGATTTGCCCGACCCGTTGAGGCC
>JALYIF010000317.1 GCA_030775925.1 Vulcanimicrobiota bacterium
TCGACGCGGATTGATCCATCTTGAGTGCGCGCGTGAATTGACAAGGCGCGCAACTCCGGGACATCGAGCCGAATGTGCCCGTCACTCGTGCTCAAATCGTAGTTTCCATCGGCTGCCACCTTCCCATAGAACTCAACCGGACCGCTGCCGGTGTGAAGCGCGACCGAGGAGCCGGGCGCATCAAGATGCATATCGCGTGCCGTAATATGCCCGTCCTCTGTGGTAGCCTTAAGATCGGTTGTGGTAACGTTGGTTAATTCCAGATGTCCGCTGCTGGAAATAAGGGATATTTTTGGACTCTGCACGTCGATCGCATCGATGTGTCCGTCATCGGTCTTGACATCTACCACACCGCTTACGTCATGCAAATTGATGCTGCCGTCTTGGGAACGCGCGTACACCGAACCGTGCATTCCGGTTACATTAGTGCCTGAGGATTTTTCCACATCAATAATCGCATGTACCGGGACGTCAATTTCGATTCTCGCCGTAGACTCGCCAATGACACCAACCCAACTGCCATTCGAAGCACGTTCGATACGCACGCCATCCGCTGTTCGCGTCATGCGAGGAATCGGGTATTCCTTCGGACCGTGGATAACGAACCCGTGGATTTCAGAACGATCGATGACGTGAACTTGTCCGTCGGTCGATGCCAGAACAACGACGCGAGAGTCGGGATCGCTCACAACGATGTGGGGCGCGTCGCCCGCATTCATGACACCAATGACGCGATCCGCGCCGATATTTACCGCGGTTGCTCGCGGCGCCGCTCCACTGAGCGCATATATAATCGCTCCGACAACCATAACCTCGGCGGCCACGAGGGCACCGACCGTCGATAGACGTGAGCCCATACTAAATCCGGGGTCCCCAGCCCGCGAAGGTCTGGTGGGGGCGGAAGCAGAGAGTTCCGTCGCTTTGCGGAAGGGTCGTTCTACCGAACGTGCGGTGGGTGTTGAGGATGATCATGGGTTGCCTCCGAGTGAAGTTGAATCTGTCTCACATACGGCGGGCCGCGCTGGTTGTTTCAGCCCGGCGCCGGTGAAACATGTCTATAAGGATGTCCGTAGCTAGGATGTGGCAGCAGCGCTCTTGGAGGCACCGGTGACCCTTTTTCCGGCCAAGCCTCCGGAAGATTCCGACTTAGTGGCCGCAACGCTCGGGGGCAACCCGGAGGCGTTTGCGACGCTCGTCGAGCGCTACGACCGCTCGGTCTATCATTTGGCTTACCGCACGATGCGGGATTCCGAAGAGGCCCGCGATGCCACCCAAGAGGCCTTTTTTAAAGCGTATCGCAGCCTGAAGACCTTTAAGCCCGGAGCGAAGTTCTCAACCTGGATTTTTGCGATCGCCTACCACGCCTGTTGCGATCGTCTCAATCGCCGGAAGCGTTATTCAAATGAAGAGCTTCCCGACCGTGCGGACGCCACGCCCGGGCCCGAACAAACGGCGATCGCGAGCGACGAGGCCCGGCGCCTGCGTGCCGCCATCGACCAGTTGCCTGAAAAGTACCGCACGGTCATCACGCTGTACCACCTCCAAGGCAAACAGTACGATGAGATTGCCACCGTCCTGGGGGTTCCGATGGGAACCGTTAAGACTCACCTTTTTCGGGCAAAAGAACACTTGCGAAAGCTGTTAAGCGAGAGCGGAGCAGAGGTATAAACGATGGACCATCAAGCACACGACGATCTCGATCGTCTCCTGTTCGCCCTTCCGCTGGAAGAGCCGCCGCACGATTTGCGAGCCGGGATTCTGAGTCAAACCATCTATCGTCCCAGTTTCCCGATCAAGGTTTGGGAATTGTGGACTATCGGCGTTTTGAGCGCGGTTGCGGTATGGCTGTGTGTCATGATCGTCCAGGGCGGTGCCCAGGCATTTGTAAGCACCTTTGGGCTGATCGCGACCTTGTCTTCGCGCGTGCTCGCCGATTCGGCAACCTGGTTGTGGATTGCCGGAGGCGGCGGCGTGGCATTCTTGCTGATGATCCTTAATCTGAGTCCAATGCCGGTAGCTGCGCCATCGCGGGTCTCTCGCCGATAAGAGGTACATGGAGCAAGGCAATCAACAATTTCGCATCCTCGTCATCGAGGATGACGCGGCCATTAACCGCGTTCTGCAATTGGAGCTGGAACACGAAGGTTACACGGTAGAGACCGCGCGAGACGGTCTGACCGGCCTCGAACGGGCGCTCAAAGAGCCCGACCTCATCATTCTGGATCTCATGCTTCCCAAAATGGACGGGGCCGAAGTCTGCAAGCGCGTACGCGCGAAGAGTCGCGTTCCGATTATCATGCTGACCGCCAAGGATCGCGTTACCGACCGGGTCGCGGGGCTCGATCTGGGCGCGGACGACTACCTCACCAAACCGTTTGCAACCGAAGAACTGCTCGCCCGAGTGCGCGCGCGGTTACGCGAAAAATCGCCGCTCACCAATACGATTGAATATCGCGATATGATTATGGATCGCGACCGTCACGAAGTGCACCGGGCCGGCCAAGCAATCAGTTTGACGGCCAAAGAATACGCGCTCCTGGAATATCTCCTACTGCACCGCAACAAAGTGCACTCGCGTGACGAGCTTTTTAACGGCGTGTGGGGAAGCGATTTCCTGGGAGACTCCAACTTAATCGATGTCTACATCCGCTACTTGCGTGGAAAGATTGACGACGGTTTCGACGACAAATTGATCACGACGGTGCGAGGCGTCGGCTACACGATTAAGGACTAGGATTACCAACGCACCGTGACGAGTTTACGCTGGCGGATAGCGGGGCTGTATGCACTTCTGCTCGTTGCGGTGATCGTCACGACCGGCATTGTGGTCGTTGCACGTTTCAACACCATTCTGTCCGATCAAGCCCGCAATCGCATCGATGCCACTATGCAAGACATCGCGCGTGTGGCAAATCCAGCGCCCAACCCGCTCATGGATCCGCTCGAGTCGCTGCCAACCGATCAACAACTCTCGCGCCCGGGCAATTTAGAGCGCTGGGCCAATACCACGACCTACGTGCAAATCGACGACGCGCGCG
>JALYIF010000318.1 GCA_030775925.1 Vulcanimicrobiota bacterium
ATATTCGACTTGATGCGGGTCAGACGCTCGCGCCCGGCGGGCGTAATTTCATAATTTCGGCGGGAGCGCTTGGTGGGGTGCGCCCACTCGCCCACGACGAATCCGCGCTCTTCGAGGCGGCGCAACAGGGGGTACATCGTGTTGGTGTTTACGGCCAGTAGATCTTGGCAGATGCCTTCAATTCTCTGCATGAGGCCCAGGCCGTGATCCGGCCGCTCCTCCAGCAATTGGAGGACCAACACGGGAAAGATTGTCTTGCTCTTAATCGGGCCGCGGAGCACTTCCGCAGCAGAGGCTCGACCCTTAGCAGGCATGATAGTTATAATATTGATACTTTTAATAGACTAAGTCAATCCCCTGGCGCCGATACCTATACAGATGAAGCGGCTTGCGCTCGGGTTCTGGCTGCTGGTGCTGATGAATGGGTCGGCGCTCGCGGCGCCTGCCCCCCTGGCGGTATATGCCAGCCCGCTCGAGCGCGGGCCCGCTGGCGCTCGAGACGATCCACGCGGCTTGCCGTACGTTCGCACGGACCGTCCCTTTTCACACATTCCGCTACCATGGAAACCGCAAGTACTCTGGGTTCGGATCGAGCCCAGCGACTTTCCAAAAGCCGGCAGTGCCGCCATCACATTCCGTTCCAACGCTACGGAGCGGTTGGTGTACGTCGCGCGCCCAGACGGAAGCTTCCAGCGCATCACCTCACGTCAGAACTTTATAGCGTTACCGTGCACGGGACGATCCATCTACGCGCGCATGATTGTAACGCTGGACCGTATTCCGAGCATCGAACCGTTGGTCGCAGCCGAATTGGACGAGCGCCGCCTAGTCGCTTGGTCGCAATTCTTTGTCGGCTTCTTCCTGGCGATCGGTTTGTTTAATCTGTTGATCTTTGCCGTGCTACGAGACCCGCCGTTCCTCTGGTACGCGGGGATCATGGCCAGCATGATCGGAATCGAAGCCGTCTCCACGCCGCTTGTTCGGCCCTACTTGGACGTCTTAGGACCCGCGGCACCACCGATGGTGCGCGTTATTTCGCTCTGCACGTATTTTGTGTGCATCGTGTTCTTCAGCCGGTCGTTTTTGCGACTTCGCCAGGCGTATCCAGTTGTCGATGCGACGATTATGGTGATTCTGGCAGCCAACCTGTTTGCAATCCCCGCCGAGGGACTTCTCAACAACCTCTGGCCCTTCGCATGGCTCGATGACGTTTTGTTGGGCTCCCAATTAGTAGCCTTGATGTTTGCCGGAGTGCTGATGTTTCGCCGCGGAAATGTCGCCGCGCGGTACTATATCATCGCGTTCGCCGGCGCCGCTCTAGGCATCATTTTTAACGACGCCGCGGAGCGTGCAGGCATGCACGCCGATTGGCTAATCTATACCCTGCAGATCGGAATCGCTTGGGAAGCCATTTTCTTAGCCCTGGCGTTAGCAGATCGCACGCAACGCACGGCGGTCGAGAACGAACAGCTCGGCATCGCGAAGATTCAAGCGGAAGTTCTAGCCAGCCACGACGGTCTCACGGGCGTTGCGAACCGGCGCGCATTCGATCTTGCGCTCGCGAACGCGTGGCGGACCGCCGGGCGGACCCTCGATCCGCTGGCAATCGTCATCCTGGACGTCGATGATTTCAAAAAATATAACGACACCCACGGGCATTTACCCGGCGACGACGTGTTGCGCAGGATCGCGCACGCGTGCGAGGAGTGCAGCCGGCGCGGCGTCGATATCTTTGCCCGCTACGGTGGGGAAGAATTCGCTGCAATTCTCCCGCGCGCAAGCGTTAAAGAAGCTACCACGGTAGCCGAGCGAATGCGATCTTCGGTCGAAACGCTGGGTATCTGCCAGATTGACGGTACACCCGTGACGGTCAGTATCGGCGTGGTTGTCATGGGACCGGGCGAGACGACCGCATCGGATGCACTCCTCAACCGCGCCGACGCAGCACTGTATTCTGCAAAAGAGCGCGGAAAGAATTGCGTTGTATTGGCCCGCGCCTCCGACATATCGGCGAACGCTTAAAAGTCACAAAGGTCCGCAACAGCCAGGACCGCTTCCATTGCCTGCCCATCTTATTAGTCGACGATCAACAGCAGCGCACCGCCTTGCGTTCGAGAACGGTGTGCCATCCCGCCATCCCGACCGTGTAACTCATGCCGGCAGTTAGGGTGACATCCCGCCCATCTTTGAGTTCAGTTGATAGTATGCCGTCCAGTACGTACAGCACGTGCCCTCGCTCGCACCAGTGATCGGCCAAATAATCGCGCGAATAACGCACGCGCCGCACCCGCACATCGCCGTATTGTTGCGTACGCCAAAAAGCCGTGCCGCGTTCTCCGGAGTGCTGCGTTTCTTCGATATTATCCCAATTGCAGGTTACAAAATCGTTCTGCAGCGGCAGCGCCACGTTTCCCGTCCTTATTTCGGCCATCTGCCGGACATATGCGCCCGGCATGCTTGCGCCCATGTGCTCGAGTTCTTCGCTATTGTTGGATACACGCTTTGCAAGTCCAACCCATGCTGTGCAGCGTACCTTGGAGCGGTTCGGAGAACCGGCCTTACATTTCGCCGCGACGCGCGGAATTCG
>JALYIF010000319.1 GCA_030775925.1 Vulcanimicrobiota bacterium
TTGGTTTATATCCGGCACTCCGCGCTGCTCGCTTAGATCCAATTGAGGCCCTTCGCTATGAATAGTTCCACCCAAACCATCTGCATTACGAACGCAACCAAAGTGTACACCAACGGCCAATTGGAAGTGCCGGCGCTGCGCGGGGTTTCGTTTAGCGTCCAGGCGGGCGAGTATGTCGCCATCATGGGGCCGTCGGGTTCGGGAAAATCCACATTGATGAACGTTATTGGATGCCTGGATCGCATCACGAGCGGACAGTACCAACTCGACGGTGTCGACGTTTCCTCACTCGACGACAACGAACTCGCGCAGATTCGTCTCAAGAAGCTCGGGTTTATTTTTCAAGGTTTCAATCTGCTTGCGCGAACCGATGCGATCAAGAATGTCGCGCTGCCGCTTTTTTACGCCGGCATCGGCGCACGCGAGCGCAACGAGGCGGCTAAGGCGCAACTGGCCGAAGTGGGGCTCGCCGACCGGGCGCACCATAAACCCAACGAACTCTCGGGCGGCCAGCAGCAGCGCGTGGCGATCGCGCGCGCCCTGGTCAATAATCCCGCCGTGTTGCTCGCCGACGAGCCAACCGGCAATTTGGACTCACAGACCAGCGTGGATATTATGAAGCTCTTCGCGGACTTGAACGCTGGGGGCCGCACGATTATTATGGTAACGCACGACGAAGAAGTCGCCGCCAACGCTAAGCGCGTGATTCGCTTGCGTGACGGCCTGATCGTCTCGGACGAGGCGACCCCCAGCCGTCTCTCAGTAAGCTAAGGCAGGATACCTTTACGCCCCTGACCGCGATCTAAAGCAACTTTTTCGCGTTATCTGGGTAGCAGCGCTAAAGAACCTTACTATTCAGGATAGGTCAACAGATACTATGAAGATGCGTCTTTTACCGACCCTCATTATCGGACTCGCCGGCGCCGTCATTGGCAGCTTTGCCATGATGGTCTACGCTAGCTCGCATTTCCCCACGATTGCCGGTCCCAACAATACGCCTCCGGCAGTATACGCCGCGGCCGCGACCAGCGGGGGAAGTGACCAAGACCGGATTGTCAGCGCCGTTAAGCGCGTTGGCCCATCGGTGGTCGCAATTAATTTGGTCGTTAATGGCCAGCAAGTGATGCCGTCGGATCCGTTCTCACAATTCTTCGGCGGCCAGGCCCCGCCCAGTGTCCGCCAGTATCGCGCCCGGGCTTCCGGGTCGGGTTTTGTGTATAAGAACAATGGCGAGATCGTAACCAATGCGCACGTCGTGAACATCCGCAACGGCAGCATCTCTAAACTTGAAGTGGTCTTTCCCAACGGCGACCGCGTTCCGGCCCACGTTATTTCAGCCAACGTTGGAGCCGACCTCGCACTCATCAAAGTTGATAATTACGCCAAGCTGCCACCCGCCGTCGAGCTTGCCGACTCCGACAAGTTGGAAGCGGGCCAATGGGCGATTGCCATCGGCGAGCCGTTGGAATTGCAAAAGACCGTCACCGTCGGCGTCGTATCGGGCTTTAACCGCAACGAGCCTATTCCGGATGAAAACGGCGGCGTCATCAATTTCAAGGGCCTTCTTCAAACTTCGGCCCCGATCAATCCAGGCAACTCGGGCGGTCCGCTTATCGACGTGACCGGGCGCGTCATCGGCGTGAATCAATCGACTGCGTCACCCCAGCAGGCGCAAGGAATCGGCTTCGCTATCCCGTCCAACACCCTGCGCGCGCAGGTAGGTATGCTGGAGTCAAGCTCCGGCATTCACCAAGGCACCAACGTTGGATTCATTGGAGCGGTCTTGGCCAATTTAAACAGTAACGTTCGAGAGCAGATTGGATACCGCGGAACCGGCGGCGTGGCTATCGCTCAAGTGCAGGCCGGCTCCCCGGCTGACACGGCCGGGCTCCAAGGCGGCGACGTTGTACTCAGCGCCAACGGCAAGAGTGTCAATTCAAACACCGACCTTATCGAGATCATAAAGGCAACGCAGCCAGGACAAACGATCAGCCTTCAAGTCTGGTCGCAGGGAATGAAGCGCTTGGCGACCGTGAAGGTTACCGAACGTCCCGCCGGCCTCTTAGGCGCCCCGCCCCAACAAGGCCCGTAACGGCAAGGCCCCCTTGTGGGTGAGCCTGAGCCAACCCGTGTCACCCTGAGCCTGTCGAAGGGTGGTCGACCATGCTTCGACGGGCTCAGCATGACACTCGCGGTTGAGCTCGCGACAACGAGGAGGCGCCATCGGGGCGCCTCCTTACTTTGCCGAACTGCCCACCACCGTGCCACCTAAGCCCACCACCGTGTCACCCTGAGCCCACCACCGTGTCACCCTGAGCTTGTCGAAGGGTCAGGCGTAGCAACCGAGCATCTGGCCGCCGGGCGCACAAAAGGTCGGGCCTGCAACCAAATATTCCGATTTCTTGTCTTAAATAGTGGAACAGAGCGGGGCCGGCGCGGTATTATAGTCGGTACGTTCTTATTACGTCCTAGAGTTCAATAAGTGGCAAGGCAAAGCGGGACTCCGTCTCGTGTAGTTGGTCCATGAACTCGGAAAGAGAGACACAAACTACATGGCAAAAGTGGTCGGAATCGACCTTGGCACGACCAACTCGGTCGTCGCCGTAATGGAGGGCTCAACCCCTACCGTCATCGCGAACGCAGAAGGCAGCCGCACGACACCCTCGGTGGTCGCGTTCACAAAAACCGGCGAACGCCTCGTCGGACAACTCGCAAAGCGCCAAGCCATCACCAATCCCGAACGCACCATCTCATCGATCAAGCGTCACATGGGTGAAGGCAGCCACACGGTCAAGATCGACGGCAAAGATTACACGCCGCAAGAAATTTCGGCGATGATTCTGCAAAAGCTCGCCAACGATGCATCCAATTACTTGGGCGAGCGCGTCACCAAAGCCGTTATCACCGTTCCGGCGTACTTTAACGATGCCCAACGCCAAGCAACCAAAGATGCCGGCAAGATTGCCGGCTTGGAAGTCTTGCGTATCATCAACGAACCGACGGCGGCGGCGCTTGCCTATGGTCTCGATAAAAAGGCCAACGAAACCATCCTCGTATGGGATCTCGGCGGCGGCACCTTCGACGTTTCGATTCTCGAAGTCGGCGACGGAGTATTCGAAGTCAAGTCGACCAACGGCGATACGCGCCTGGGCGGCGACGACTACGACGCGCGCATTGCCGACTACCTCGTCAACGAATTCCGCAAAGATCAGGGCATCGACCTCACCAGCGACAAGCAAGCCATGCAGCGCTTGACTGAAGCCGCAGAAAAAGCCAAGATCGAATTATCGTCGGTTGTCCAGACCAACATCAACCTGCCGTTCATCACGGCCGATCAAAATGGTCCCAAGCATCTCGACCTTACGCTAACCCGAGCGAAATTCGAAGAGCTTACGAGCGATCTTACCGACCGGTGCATTCAACCGTTCAAGAGCGCGATTGCCGATGCAAAAATCGACATCTCGCAAATTCAGGAAGTTGTGCTCGTCGGCGGATCGACCCGTATGCCTGTCATCCAAGAACTGGTGCGCAAGCTTACGGGCAAAGAGCCGAACCAATCGGTAAATCCCGATGAAGTCGTTGCAATCGGTGCGGCCATTCAAGCCGGCGTACTTGGCGGCGATGTCACCGGCGTCGTTCTGCTCGACGTTACCCCGCTGTCGCTCGGTCTTGAAACCCTGGGCGGCGTGATGACCACCTTGATCGAACGCAACACCACCATCCCGACGCGCAAGACCCAGGTCTTCACGACGGCGGAAGACGGCCAGACCTCAGTTGATATCCACGTGCTTCAAGGCGAACGCCCGATGGCCCAAGATAACAAAACGCTCGCGCGTTTCCGTCTTGAAGGCATTCCCGCGGCGCCACGCGGTGTTCCGCAGATCGAAGTCACCTTCAATATCGATGCCAACGGCATCGTAAATGTGGGCGCCAAAGACCTCGGTACCGGCAAAGAGCAACAGATCCAAATCACCCCCACCACCAACCTTAGCAAAGACGAAGTGGAACGGATGGTGCGTGATGCCGAAGCTTCAGCCGCCGAAGATACGCGCAAAAAAGAAGAGGCCGAAGTTCGCAATCAGGCCAGCAGCATGATCTACTCTACTGAGAAATCACTCAAAGAAGTAGGCGACAAGCTCGATCCTGACGCACGCGGCGATGTCGAAGCGGCGCTTGGCGAACTCAAGAAAGTCTCCGAAAACGGAACCGTCGCCGAAATCAAACCAGCAGTCGAGAAATTGCAGCAGGCCAGCTACAAGATGGCCGAACTGCTCTATCAGAAAACGCAGCCGGAGGGCGCCGCCGCAGGCAATGGCGCCACGACCGAAGGTGAGCCCGCGCAAAACGGCCACACCAACGGACACAAGGCTGACGAAGATGTGATCGACGCCGACTTCACCGAAGCGAAGTAGGATAGGCGTCTTTTCAGCCACAGCTTCGTTGCGGGACACTCGGCCTAGTGAACTAGAGCCGAGCGTCCCGCGCCTCGCTGTGACTGAAAATTCACCATCCTACGAGCATTCATCATTTTACTATTGGGATTGTGATGCAAGACGAATTTATTGAGAGACCTGATTTTGTAACGGATACAAACGGTGAAGGTTCTGTCGGCACTGTCGACTTGGAAGCGCAACTTACGGCTGCTAATGCGAAAGCCGAGGAGAACTACAACAAATTCTTACTCGCGATGGCAGATTTTGAGAACTTCCGGAAAGTCAACGACAAGCGCATTCATGAAGGCTTGGTGTATCGACACAAGGCTTTGATCGAAAAATTCTTGCCCGTCATCGACAACCTCCAGCGAGCTCTGGCGTTTGATCAGTCCAGCGATGGCCTGCGCGACGGCGTGCAACAGACGCTGCGGGGATTTGAATCCGTTCTGTCCAGCGAAGGCGTGCGCGCAATTGAAGTCAAGGGCCAACCCTTCGATCCAAAGATTGCCGAAGCCATCAGCACGCAAGCGGCGGAAGGCGTCGAAGACGATATCGTTCTCGAAGAAGCTGAAAAGGGCTATATGCTCGGCGAGGATTTGCTGCGCCCCGCGAAAGTCATCGTCGCAAAGAATCCGTGAACTACAAAAACTACTACGACATCTTAGGTGTCCCCAAGAATTCGCCGGAAAAAGACATCAAGTCGGCGTACCGGAAACTCGCGCGAAAATGGCACCCGGATGCAAATCCTGACAATACCAAAGTCGCCGAGGATAAGTTCAAGGACATTCAAGAGGCCTACGAAGTACTTGGCGACTCCGAGAAGCGCCGCAAATACGACATGCTTGGCAGCGACTGGCAGCAAGCCGCCCGGCAAGCAGAGCAGCAACGCCGTTACCGCACGGCACAGAACGAAGCCACCTTCGACTTCGGCAATTTCAGCGGCCCGGGATCGGCTGCGGGCGCAGGGCCGACCGGCTTCTCGGATTTCTTCGACATGTTTTTCTCCGGTGTCGGCAAGCGCCAAGGACCCGGGCCTGCGCAAGCACCACGCTCCGGACAGCGCGGGCAAGATCTAGAAACCACAATCGAACTCGGATTGCGCGACGCATACGCCGGCGGCAAAAAGTCCGTCTCTTTGCAACTTGAAGATGTGTGCCCGCGTTGCCGAGGTACCGGTACGAGTTCCGGCGGCCTCTGTCAAAACTGTCACGGCACGGGACGTCTGCTACAATCCAAAAAATTCGACGTAACCATTCCCAAAGGTATCCGCGAAGAACAGCGTATCCGGTTGGCGGGACAAGGTGGCGCGGGCATTGCAGGGGGCGCCAATGGAGATTTATTTCTTATCGTGAAACTGATTGATGATCCGACGTACAAGCGCCAAGGCGACGACCTCTATGTAGACCTTCCGGTGAGCATTTACGATCTCGTGCTTGGCGGCGAAGTGAAGGTGCCGACCATGGGGGGTCAGGTAACGATGACGGTGCCCGCAGGAACTCAAAATAACCGCACGCTGCGCCTCTCCGGCAAAGGCATGCCTAAAGTCAAAGATGGCGGCACGGGCGATCAATACGTCCGCCTCGTCGGCCAACTACCCCAGAGCCTAAGCGACAAAGAGAAAAAGCTCTACAAAGAACTCGCCGCCCTTCAGAACGGTAGCGCGAAGAAGTAATAATTTAGGAGGCTCCCATGATCAAAGAAATCGCCTTCAGCGCATACCCCAGCGCTGACATTGCCAAGCTCGCAAAATTTTATACCGACGTAGTAGGTCTCAAGCTAACTGAGAAATACGAAGAAGATGGCAACATGATGTACGCCGAATTCAAAATTGGCGACGGCTATTTTAGCCTGATGCATCATGCGTGGATGGAAGTCGCTGCCGGAACCGGGTGCGGCGTAGCATTTGAAGTCGACGACATCGAAAAGACCATCAAACAACTAGGCGAGCACGGCGTGAAAGCCTCCGCCATTTACGATACGCCCGTCTGCCGGGTAACGAATTTTCCAGATCCCGAAGGCAACCGCGTCGTACTCCACCAGATTACCGTGCCACACTGAAACCCGTTCCATGCCAGCCCGGTCAGAGGATACGTGCTGTCGATAAAGAGGGCTAGTTGCTAGGCGGTCCGCCGGTTCATCTGATGTGGTCGAGCGCGTATCGCCCAGATAAGCCGACCGTTTCTAAGGTAGAGCTCCGGCGCATCGGAATGTTTTTTGCACCATACTGGGTCCAAAATGCGGTCGTCATCGCGTGTATTTTCGTGGCTCAACTCCTGGGGCTGGCACCACCTCTCATCACAGCACGCATCATCGACAGTGCAATTCCTCGCGGTGATTTTCACGAATTAGCGATCGACTGTTTGCTCATCGTTGGATCCGCCATAGCGGCCATGCTGATCGGCGTGTATCAAGGCTATCTCAATTCCATCGTCGGCGAAGGCATCATGCGCGATATTCGCACGCGCCTGGTCGCGCATCTTCACACGATGCCCATCCCGTTCTTTACCAATACAAAGACCGGCGAGATTATGAACCGAGTCTCAAGTGATGTCGACAACATCGACAACGTTGTGACCGGCACCCTCGTAACCATCATTACGAACATCTTGATGATCGCGACCACTATAGCGACGATGTTTTTTATCAATTGGCGGCTCGCACTCTTGGCGATCGTCGTGGTCCCCCTGATGATTATTCCGCTCGGGCCGGTCGGCCGCCAGATGTATAATATTCGCAAGAAAACCCGTGAAAAACGCGATGAGATTGAGAGTATCACTCAGGAAACACTCTCGGTCTCCGGCATCACCCTCATTAAATCATTTGCCAGAGAAAATTACGAGAAGTCGCGCTTCTTCGACGTCGGTACGCGACTGATGAAGCTGGAAATAAACTTGGCAATGGTCGGACGCTGGTTCATCGGCGCGATAACAGCGATGGTCGTCGTGGGACAAGCCAGCATCTGGTATGGAGGCGGTTGGCTCGTGATTCGCGGCGGCCTTACGACGGGCGTCGTGGTAGCCTTTGTCGCGTTGATTGTCGGGCGATTATACGGGCCGGCGGCATCACTCGCCGGCGTTCAGGTGCAAATCATCAGTGCACTCGCGGTTTTCGAACGAATTTTTGAATATCTTGACATGCCGACCGAAGCGTATTCGCCGCCCGACTCCATTGAATTGCCCGGTATCGTCGGCGACATTCGTTTTGAGAACGTGCAATTTTCCTATAACGCGGACCGCCAGGTTCTAAACGGTGTGAACCTGCATATTCGTCCGGGGCAAGTCGCCGCGTTCGTGGGACCGTCGGGGGCTGGAAAAACAACCATTACGCAGTTGGTCCCACGATTCTACGACCCGCAAGAAGGGACGATCCGCATCGACGACCACGACTTGAAGTCGGTGACGCTGGAATCGCTGCGCCGCGACATCGGTATCGTCACCCAAGAGACCTATCTTTTTCACGACACCATCGCAAACAATCTGCGCTACGCCGACCCCGATGCGACCCAAGCCGCCATCGAGGAAGCCGCTCGCTCGGCGAATATTCACGATTTTATCTCGAGCCTGCCGGAAGGCTATGAAACGATCGTTGGTGAGCGCGGCCACAAACTCAGTGGGGGCGAACGCCAACGCCTTGCAATCGCCCGCGTTCTACTCAAGAATCCGCGCATCTTAATTCTAGACGAAGCCACCAGTGCTCTGGATTCTCACAATGAAGCCGCCATTCAAGAGGCGCTTGTCCCGCTAATGCGCGGCCGCACGAGTCTCGTAATCGCACACCGGCTTTCCACCATCTTATCTGCCGACGTCATATTCGTCATTGAAAACGGCAAGGTCGCTGAAAGCGGCACGCATGCTGTCCTGCTTGCTCGTGGCGGAGCCTACGCTCGTCTCTACCGACGGCAGTTCCGCGACGACCCGCAACCAATCGCTACATAACTTTGCTTTTGTCCCTCCTTCACCCGGGCAC
>JALYIF010000320.1 GCA_030775925.1 Vulcanimicrobiota bacterium
CATCGGACGCGATGCGATGCTGGCCGGCGTTGCGCGCGTCACCCGAGCGGTCTCGGTCCCGGTGACGGCGGATTTGGAAGCCGGTTATGGCGAGTCGGCTGATGACGCCGCATTGACTGCAAAGGGAGCACTAGCGGCGGGCGCAGTTGGTCTTAATTTCGAGGATGCGCGGCCGCAAGGCGATCGACTCTTCGACGTACAGCATCAAGCGGAACGAGTGCGCGCGATTCGGCGCGCCGGCGAGGCCGCAGGCATTCATATCGTGATCAATGCGCGTACGGATGTCTACCTTGCCGAAATTGGTGCGCCCGCCGGAAGGTTAGATGAGGCAATCGCGCGCGGACGGGCGTATCACGCTGCGGGTGCGGATTGCATCTTTGTTCCTGGTGTCGTCGATCCGAAGATCATTGATGCACTCGTTCGCGGTATGGGGGCACCGGTGAGCGTGCTTGCCAATGCGAAGGCCCCGCCCCTGGCAGAATTGCGTCGACTCGGGGTTGCGCGCATTAGCTTAGGATCGGGCCCGATGCTCTCAGCGCTTACGACCTTCCGCGATATCGCAGTGGACTTTCGCAAGAGTGGCATGTTCCATCCCGTTGACCGCGCATTCACCCATTCAGAAGCAAACGCACTTTTCAAGTAACGCTAAATGTAGTCGTTTAAGCGCAGTTGCACGGTCTTGTGCGCGCCATCCTTGGACGTAAGTTCCAGTTTCACTACGGTGCCTGCGGGTTTAAAGAATATAGCACGTACCTCGTCGAGGCTCATTTGTGCGACCGCCGCCCCGTCGGCCGAATCAATGACGTCACCTTTGATGATGCCCGCCTCTGCTGCCGGTGTCCCTTTGCGTGCATCCAGAACTTCGATGTGGCCACCACGGCGCAGAAGGAACAGCCCGGAACGCTCGTAGGAATCGGGCTTGTCGTACGACGCGTTTGGTAGCAACGTCATCGTCTGCTTCGTATAGTCAAGCGTCATAGTGAAACGTTTGAGCAGGTTCCCGCCGACGTTGGCGCCCAGGAACGGCATGGTTACCGCCCCTTGCGTTTGAGTTGAGACCTCCGCAATGACGTTGGGTATGACAAAATTACCAACACGGAATGATTGAACCCGCGTGAGCTTTCCAAGCGCAGGTCCGCCAAATCCAAATCCGCCGACCCCATTCGCCGTTTGTCTTTCTCCGGCAAGCTCAGGATGTGCCAATACGAACGGTGTGAACAGGGTCATCGAATCCCTGGCTCCGGTGTCCAGGGTGCACTGCGTTGGAATTGCAGCGATCGTGCACGCGAATTGCGGCTGGCGAGCGTCGAGTACGAACGGGACCACTGCCGCACCTGGCGCTGCGCTCTTGGTAGGATGCATTTGTAGGATAACGCGGTTGTTGGCATAGTCAAAGGTGGTCACGAAACGTGAGAGTACTTCAAAGCCGATCAGACCGTCCACTGGCCGGCCCGCCGACATGCCGAACCCTTTCCGAACCGGCGCTACGCCGAACAATTGATCGCGAACGATTGCATTACCGATGGCTAGCGTACGAATCGTCGCAAAACTCACTGATTCGGTTCCGGATCCGGCGCCACTCGCTTGCATCGTGCCGTGCCCGGCGGCGCCAATCTCTTGTGCAACCGCAGGGTCTACGATGTTCGCTCCGCCCGTGTCAAAAATAAATCGGTAGGGTCCCTTGCCGTTGAGCATCACCGAGAGATAGACATGGTTCTCGACAAGATCAATTGGAATGGACGCTTCTGACGCGCCGCCGGAAATGGAGAAATCATGGACATCACTTCGCGGGCGCTTCAAAAAGGATGATCCATTGTTCGGGTTCACTGTGGCGCGGACGACCGTGGTATCGGCGGCGTTCCCATCGCTGGAATACTGGTGCAAATGATATGGAATCTTCACACCTGCTACGGATCGATAGTCGGAGTAGGTCGTCGTTGTTGTCAGAGGTCCCGCAGTTTGAACGGAACGCTGGGCCAGGTGAGTTTTGTTATCAAACCAAAATTCGAACGGCAATGCCGACTGTGGGGGCGTGATCACCAACACGTCATACGCATGACCTTTTTCGTTTCTTACTCCGCCCCACCGGACTGCAGCATTTCCGCGACGCTTACTCCACAGGGTATCGTTGCTAATAAACGCGGCCGTGATTTCTAGCGCGCGCCCCACGAGGCCGCCGTCGAGGGAAACTAACCCCGAACCATCGCGGTTCCAAGATTGCTGCCCATCGAACCCATCCCACGTATCCGTCGGTGGTAGTACTGATCTTTCGGCGAAGCGAGCGCCGCCGAACTCAAGCCACTCAACGCCCGAACCGGTGAGGCCTGAGGACTGAATACGCTGATCGAGGCGCAGTACCTTAATGTGTGCGAGGGACGAGCCTCCGAGTGCAACACGTGACGCGTGCAGAAGTTCGTCGACCCGCTGGGCGGGCGAAGCCGCTTTAGCGCTGGATCCGCACCCGAGTACGGCCAGAGCGGCAACGAGGCCAATGGTGAGCGAGCGTAAAGAAGTCATCGGGTAGAATACGCGGTGGTGCTTGCATTGTTTCATTAAAACGTGTACTGCAGTTGCGAACGGCTGTAGAGGAATGCAAAGGGCGGCCCGCTGGATGCGCGGTAGCTCCACCGCTGCCGGAACGAGAAACCGGTATAGCCTCTTGTAGGGTCCACGTTGGAAAGAAAATACGTTCCGTCTAGTTCGGTCTCGGTTGCGGTCGCGGTGCCAAGCCGGTTGCTGTAATCGTAAAACCCATGGGCAATGCTTCCCGTCAGCCGGCCGTTGCCGCTCGTCGCGGAGAAAGCGAGTTTGATTGCGCTGCCTGTGCTCCGGCGATCGACCAAGCTCGCAACCAGTGACGTCGTGAAGAGCGGATCGGCTACGTATCCATCGGTGTAGGGTGAAGCGATCCCGCCTCCGGCCACTTCAAACAATCCGCGGCCCAGCGCGCGCTTGTTCGGCGTTCCACCAACGGGTTGGAAAATGGAGCCTGGGTTATTCGTCCGGTAGCTTACGGCTGGGATGGCATTATAGCCAAGCGTCGCATTGACCGCCCCGATGCGCGTTCCATACTGCAGGCCGAGCACGTGGCTGTGAATCGTTCCCACAAGGGCACGTCCAATTTCGTGTTCTTCAATGCCTTGGGCGGTAATGAAAGACCGTTCCGAGAGTGCGAGCCGGACCTCTGCGTGCGTGAGCGATGCAACGTCATAAAACCAATAGGTGTGAAGTGATCCCGAAAATGAACCGGCCGTACGTGTGAGATCAACCAGCAAAAATCCGGGCGTGGTCGCATTCGTGAGCAAATTATTTGCATCAAAAGCGGAACTCGTCCGGCTTTTGAAGCGTGCAACTCGCATGACGCCGAGATCCCAACCAGGGGCAAAATAGCGCCGCGCTGTGATGCCTTGAAATGTTACCGGGATCATCCGTCCATCGGCGGCATTTGCCCACGGCGAAGTGAGTTGCATTTTCCCAATTTGTAAAACATCGCGAAAGGTACGGTATTGCGCGTAGAGTTCGCCAAGCGATCGATACGGGAATCCGGGCAAGCTGTTATCGATGTTGGGATTTGTCCTAGGATTGGGGCCGCCCGTTCCCACGGGATCGGCAAAGTAATACGTGAGCCCCAGCGTTAAGGGGCGCGCAGATGTCGTGTACTCTGCGTGCAAGCTGCCACCCAAACTGAACGCATTTGCGTTGACGCCAACCCGATTGATGCGCTGAAACTCAAATGCGCGCACGACGCCGCTGGTGGTGAAGGCGCCTTGAGGCGTAGCAAGGGGTGCGGGTGTTGGTGCCGGCGACGCGGTCGCAACGGCTGCAAGCATCAACGCAGCCGCGTGCAGTATTATGG
>JALYIF010000321.1 GCA_030775925.1 Vulcanimicrobiota bacterium
GCTGGAAGCTCGGCGAGCCCCAGGTCACCCACTGGCACGAGAAGAACGCCGGCTTCGACGGTCGCCAGCCGCTTGACCGTTCCTCCAAAACCGGGCATCGGTCCCACTGATCGAGTCAACCCGACGGGCGGGCCGCATCGCGAATCCGCGCGGGCGGCCCGGCATCGCCATCCCGACCGACCGATGGGCGATGAGGGACTCGAACCCCCGACATCCTGCGTGTAAAGCAGGCGCTCTACCAACTGAGCTAATCGCCCGATACTATTTCGTTCCGATCTATTCGCAGCCGTGTCCACAAACCCCGGGCCGAAAGACGTTTAATTCAGTTTTCTGTGGGTATTACTGCAGAATAACACACGCACTCTGCGGGTTTTATGTTTGTCTGCCAAATATTCGGCTACCTACCACAGTGATCCAAGGAACGTCTCCGTCGCCCGTAAAGCGGTCGCGACTTTTGCGCGTTCCTGCGGCTTCAGCGCCCCCGAGGTCACCGAGATCGAGATGGCAGCAGGCGAAGCCGTAAAGAATGCGTCCAGCATGGACGGCATCGGCAAGGAGGTTCCTTCACTGTGCGATGCACCTTCGTGGGCAACTCGCTGCACATTGAGGTGCGGGATACGGGCCGCGGATTTCAGCAAACGGCGCAGCAGCAACAAGATCTTTCCGGTGCGCCAACCAGCGGGTTTGGCCTGGGCATCATGCGCGCATTCATGAATTCGATAACGTTTGCAAAGAACGGAACCATGGTGACAATGGTTCGCCATCTCTCCCCGCTCCAAAAGGGCAGCAACGGACACCCTCACTAAGCGCGGGAACCGTTTGCCTAGCCCGTCTCATCCTCAGGCCGAGCAAATTTGACGTTCACGACGTTATTTTTTGCCGTATGCGCGGGGTCTTCACAATGCGTTTGGCCACAATGCTCGCACGCCTGAATTGCTTCAACGGTTTTCAGCTCGAGCAGCTCCTTGGCATCCAGTAGACGGTCGATATTTTTTCCCGTTCGATCCATTTCAAGGCGCTCTTCGGCGCGTCCGTGTTCTTCAGCGGCTTCCCGTAATTCGTAGACGGCCTGCACCTTGTTCTTACTCATGCTTCCCTCCGTTTGAGCGCTTGCTTAATTCTCAACAACGATACCCACAGCCGCCATTAACCAATCAAGCGCTACATTAGAAAACGGTGATGGCTAGTAGTTGGCGGCTTTACGGACTTCCGCCGCAGACTTATTGAGGTCGGCTAGGAGCTCCGGCCCAACGATTGCAAAGGGCGTCGTCCCATAGGAGAGCAGGCGGTCGTGGAAGTCATGGAGGGACCCTCGCCCGCCCATGCGGTGCATATATTCGGCTAGCAGGTTCTCTAATTGAAGCCGGCCGACGGTATATGAAATAACGTACCCGGGGCCCAGGGCAATTCCGGCCACGGCTGCGTCGGCCGCACCTTTGCTAAAACCGGTTTGCGAGGCGAAAAAGTCCGCTGCCTGGCGATAGGTCCATTCGCCGGTCGCCAATTTGGGATCAACAATCGCCCGCGCGCCACGCACGCGTTCCCAGCGTGCCGTGTAGAGCCGGCCGTCCAAATCATCGCCGTACAAACCAAGGCGTACAAACATCTCTTCGCCATAGAAGGCCCAGCCCTCAGCAAACACGCCGCTGCCCTGAATTTTGCGAATAAAATCCGGGTGGCGCTTGGCAATCGAAAGTTGCATGAAGTGGCCGGGCATCGCTTCGTGCGCTGCGGTCGACCAAATACGATCGCGATCGAAGTCTTCATTCATGTCAAGTCGCGCTGCAGCTTCTTCAAGCGATTTCGGGGGCGTAATAAAATAGTACCCGGTTGTTTCACTTGAAAAGAGTCGCGGCGGATTCATCGATGCGCCCGGAGATACCGGCTGCAAAAATGAGGGAGTTTCTACAACGGAGATCGTTCCGAGCCAGTCCGGAACAGTTACGACGTCCTGATCGGCCATAAACTTGCGCAGTTCGGCGATCCGATCGCGATAGTAGCTAATGAGCGCCGAACCGCCAGGTGCTAACCCGCCGCCGGACGCCGGTCCGAACGGCACGCCGCGCTGCTTTGAAAGGGACGTGAGCCATGCTTCTTCAGCCCAACCATGCGCCAATTCATCAGCGCCCATGCGCTCAACGTCGAGTGCGGTAAACGGCAGCAATTGCTCGTCGTGCAACTTACGATCGTAGGCTGCACGGCCAAGGGCATAGTTTTCAGGCCATGATGCCACATGTGCGGCAATGTAGGCGTGGGTCTGTGCAATTGTTGCTAACGTCCGGTCCCGGCCCGCGATAAAGCGCGCGAATTCCGGAGCCGCAAGTTGGCTCTTGGCCGTGTCGGTAAGCGGGCCTTTGAAGAAATCTGGCACCCCCGCAAGCTGCTCATTGCCGATCATGCCTTGCAGATGGCCCGGGTGCTTCACCAGTTTTTGGGCGCTTACCATATAGGCGGGCGCCTTATTCAGACGCGCAATGATCGCTTCCCAAGCGGCGACTAAATCTGCTTGAGTCGCACTGTTCTGCCCAACAATTGGAAGGTGCTGAAACTGCGTGAAGATCGCACCCACAATAGCCTGCGCAGGTGCGCTATAGTCTTTTTGATCGCCGTTTTCAACAGTGAGGGCATTTATGGTGCTAGCCAATTGGGCCTGCAGCAGCGTCGCGTCATCGCGATCGACGAGTGAAAGCTGGGTGCTACCTTGGGGCGCAATCGCGTTTAATCGTTGAAGCGCGGCCCGCGCACGGCGCAGATCCTCGGCACGTCCGGCCGCAGACGGAGTTTCCAACTCCGCATCATGACCCGGGATGCCGAGATTGGTGGCATCCATTGGATGCTGCGCGGCATCGGTATACACGATGTCCTGAGCGAGTTTTGTCAAACGATCGTGCACCGACGTTTGCGCCGAGACCGGCCCCGGAACACCCATGGCAACGAGCATACAGAACGGTAGAATAAGTAAATAGCGCACCAGTTGACCCTCCACAGGAGCAGTTTTTCGCACTAAGCGAAGACGCCTGCGAGGTCGCACCCATCGGTGGGATCCCGACGGTGACTACGCGGGATGGGCCTGGGTTGCAGTAGCGTCGCCGGCTACCACCCGATTCCGTCCTTCGCGCTTGGCCCGGTAGCATGCCGCGTCGGCTTTTCGAACGGCATCAGCAACGTCGCCGTCGATCCTCACCACGCCGATACTGGCTCCCACGCCTCGACAGTCGCGCGCTTGTTCGAGCAACGTGATCATTTTTTGACCCACCAGCAACGCATTGGCGGGATTGCAGTGGTAGAGCAGCGCTACAAATTCATCGCCCCCCCAGCGCGCGAAGATGTCGGATCCAACAAGAGCAGCACGCAGGCGTCGCGCGACCGCACACAGCACCACATCACCTTCTTTATGTCCGTGCATATCGTTGACACTTTTGAATCCATCCAGATCGATGAAGAGTAGCGAATGTTCTTGGCCCCCGGCGACTGCGAGTTCGCTGCAATCGTGAAGCGCGGCCTCAACATAGGCACGATTGAAAGCGCCCGTTAGGGTATCGTGATCGGCGGTGTATTGAAGCTGCCGCTCGGCCTGCTTCTGCTGCGTTACGTCACGAAAAATCGTTACGCTATGATCGTACGTGCCAGTGGCTGGCTCAAACAGCGCCCGAGAATTAAATTCAAGAATAAGCGGCTGTCCATCCTTGCGACGGCAAAGCATCTCTTCCCGAACGGTTTGGCCGGCTAGCAGAGCGGTGCGAAATTTTTGTAGTCGATCGCGATTCATTTCGGGCGCAAGCAATATATCTGAGGTGCTGCCGATCAACTCGTCGCGCGAAAAACCGGTGATTTTTGCGAAGGCGTCGTTCACATACTCAAATCTCCAGGTTTCGCCATCCGCTGTGTAGACCGCAATAAGGTCGTTTGCGTGTTCAACCGCGGTGGCCAACATCTCCATTCGACTTTGCAGCGCGCGAGTTTGGCTTACATCGCGCGAAATAAAGATCCATCGCGCGACCTCGGGCGCATCGCAGGGCACGGGCTGAAAATGCACCTCGATCCATACCGGAGTTCGATCGGTTTTTCGGTAGAGACGCGTCTGTTGGAACGGGATGCCTGCAGCCAAACCGTGCGCGATCTCTCGAGCATCGGGTCCTGAAATGCGCGTCCGGAAAAACTCCGTGGACTGCTGACCGATTACCGTAGCGCGATCGCATTCGTAGAGGCGTTCGAACGCATTATTCACATAAATGAAGTGCCTGAGCGCGATGTCGGTCGCGGGCGCCTCGATGATTGCCACGGCGTCGGGCGCAAAATCAACCGCTTCGGCCACAAGCGTGGGCGAAAAGGCCGCCGGAGTTATCACGCGCATGAGGCCTCTTTTGAAGCTCGTACATCCTCACCCAGTATCTGTAAGTATAGCCGTCGAGTCAGATTCGCGCCAGCTTTTCGCTCTAGGTGGCCTTAAAGCGTACAGCCCGGAGCCCGCTCGGGAGAAACCGTTGCCCATTGGGCGTCTGTGCCGATGCCGTTGCTGCCATATGCGATCCATGCAAAGCCGCGATCGCCCCAATCGGTCCCCCATGAATTCTTGATCAGCCAGGCGCCATGTTTCCCATTTGCATACGGCCGGTCATCGTCCCATCCGACGAGCAAAACTTCGTGGCCGCCGCCCGCTTTCGAGTCCGCACCATCGAAGAGCGTGCGATCGACGTTTTCGTAAAAGACGGCGTCGCCCGTATACGCTTCGAAGAGCGGCGTTGCAAACATCCATGAGGCGAGGGCGCCGTAGGTGGCAATGCCCAGTTTCAGCGCGTTGCGCGTGGGGACTTCATTTTGGCTGTCGACAAAGCCGTACGCCTTGAGCCGGTAGCACCGCAGTGCTTTTTTCGAACATGGCTGCAAGGTCTTTTGATACTGGAATTCATCGCGCGAACCCGTCCCGGAATTCTTGAGATACCGTAACAACCGCGACGTGCGCACATCGCCCTTACAATCATCAGGGTAGCAGTTCATGAGATCTTGCTCGGAAGCGCGAACTTTTTCGTGGCGCGCAACCGCCGTTGCGGTTTCAAGCAACCCTACCACCGCAAAGACCGCGCACGTTCCGCAATGTCCTTGATCTTCAACCGGAGATATTAAATGATGGACCCGCGCATCGTAACTTGCGCGCAGAGCGATCGAGCGTGCACTTGCGGTTTCCGGCTGCGGTTCACTCGCACGTTCGCGCTCGCGAATTCGCTCGCGAATTGCGCCCGTTACCGATGCGATCGGCACGCCGAGCACGCTGGTCAATCCAATTTTAAACGTGTAGTGATGGTTTTTCAAAAAGCCACGGAGACGCTGCAAAACCGCAAACCGATGATGCTGGCCGGCGGCTTGGGCGCTGGCGGTGGGCTGCGGCTTGCCCCGGTCGCTCCCAGAACAACTGCCCAGGAGCATGACGGCGGCAAGAAAAGCTCCCAGGAATCGAATACGGCGCATCGAGTGCATCATCGCGCAGCCTACGTCGCCGTCAGCAAGCAAGCCTGCAGGCGGAAAACTGCCTGCGAACGCCTAATCGCCCAGCTAACCAAGCCTGCCCACGTAAGCAGCGCTGTCGTACTCCCTGCACTGGAGGACCACGCTTTGAGCACTCCCGTACCATTGAACATTGGCAACACCGCTTTTATGCTCATTTGCGCGAGTCTGGTTATGTTGATGACACCAGGACTCGCCTTCTTCTACGGTGGTTTGGTGGGGCGCAAGAACGTGCTCACCATCATGATCCAAAGCTTCATGTCGCTAGGATGGACAACCGTCCTCTGGTTTGCATTCGGCTATTCGATGTGCTTCGGGCCAACGTGGCACGGGATCGTCGGCAACCCGACAACCTTTGCATTCTTGCACGGCGTCACGCTGCAAACGATGTTTACCGGGAATGACGCGGGCATTCCGCTCATCGTCCACATTGCATATCAGATGATGTTTGCCATCATCACACCGGCCTTAATTACCGGCGCGTTCGCCAATCGCGTGACCTTTAAGGCCTATTTCTTGTTCCTGACGGGCTGGCTGATCTTTGTTTATTTCCCGTTCGTGCACATGATCTGGAGCCCCGAAGGCATTATGGCACAACACGGTGTGCTCGATTTCGCCGGCGGAATCGTCGTCCATGCTACGGCGGGCTTTGCGGCTCTTGCGTCCGTGCTCTATGTTGGCCGGCGCACGGTTGTAGAAAACAAGCCGCACAATGTCCCGTTAATTGCGCTGGGTACTGGCTTACTGTGGTTCGGCTGGTATGGTTTTAATGCCGGTTCGGAATTGCGGGTCGATGCGGTAACCGCTTCGGCATTTCTCAACACCGACGTGGCTGCATCGTTTGCTGCCATCACCTGGCTGCTGGTAGAATGGTTTTATGGCAGGCAGCCCAAGTTTGTCGGCCTCCTCACTGGAGCGGTGGCCGGACTCGCAACGATCACGCCGGCTGCAGGCTACGTATCGCTAAGCACCGCTGCGATCTACGGTGTTTTGGCCGGCGTCGTCTGCTATTACGCAGTCGCACTTAAAAATCGCCTGGGTTGGGACGACGCGCTTGACGTCTGGGGTGTGCACGGTGTCGGCGGCTTCCTCGGTATTGTCTTGCTCGGCATCTTTGCATCGAAAGCATGGAATCCGGCTGGCGCTGATGGTTTGCTGCTCGGCAATCCGGGCTTTTTCTTCACCCAACTTACCGCAGCCGTCATTGCGAGCGCGTGGGCGTTTGCTTTTACGTACGGCATGTTGTGGCTAATCAATCTCGTCACGCCGACGAAGGTAGACGCGGAGGCCGAAACGATGGGCCTTGACGTCCGGCTACACGGCGAAGAAGCGTATCCGTTCGGGCTCTAACAGCGTGCCCACCACGACGAGAAAAAAGAGCCTCGCACGTGCGAGGCTCTTTTCTTGCGATTTGCTTTCTCAGTGAGAGTCGCCGACGTGCTCGGCAAGTTTATCTAACCACTGATTCCAACCGCGCGTGTGATTGTCGCGCGACTGCGCGCTTGCAAGATTTTCATGAGTGAGAATCAGCTCCGTCTGTTCACCCAGATCGCGGAACTCAATGGTAAGTAATGTCTCGTGTTCTTCCTCGGGCGTATCTTCTTCCCACGTCCAGGTATAGGCTAACTTTTCGGGCGGCGTCACTTCGCGGTAGACGCCCTTGGCAATATATTTCTCGCCACTGGGCTGCATCATCGTCAAGCGGTACGTCCCGCCGACGCGTATGTCTGCCTCTAATTCCGGAACGCTCATGCCATCAGGCGACGCCCAAAGGACCATCTCTTCTGCGTTTGTCCAGGCTTTCCAAACACGCTCGCGCTTGGCATTGTAGGTTCGACGAATGACGAGACGCTCTCCGGTGTTCGCGGTGGTATTGCTCATTTTGTTTTCTCCAGGTATAAATCAAGGCTGTTAAGGACGGATTTCCAGTGACGCTCATGCCGCAGAAACCACGAAGACGCCGCACGAATGGCTTTCGGGTCGATCCTGCAGTGATGTTCGCGCCCCACAATCTCACGCGCCAATATGCCGCACCCCTCGAGAACTTTGAGATGCTTGGACACGGCGGGCCGGGACATCTGAAAACCAGCGGCAATTTCGTTAACGGTCAGCCGCTTGCGCGCCAATTTTTCAACGATACGGCGCCGCGTTGGATCGGCAAGCGCAAAAAATATCGAGTCGAGATTTGTGCTATATGTAACCATTTAGTTACATATTTATACCGCATTCTGCAATGCAAGTCAAGACCGGCGCTGACGCTCAAGAAGGCTTCCACCCGGGCGGATTCTCTCAACTCAGCGATAAGTACTAATCATGGCCACGGAACGAGAATCTCTTACGGACGCCTTGGAACTCTCCGCAGCAGACAGAGCGCAGTTGCACGACTATCATCTCTCGGCTTACGGCGCTCTTGAATACTATCTGCGTTTGTTCATTTTCAACCCGCAGCTCCCGGCGTTTTGTAGGAAACCTTTTTTCAGCAATGGCAAGTCGATCATTAGCGTTTTGCTCGCATTAGGCCCGGGACAAACCATTGCAGCTATTGAGGAGCACGCGCGCACAGCGCAGCGAGGCGTTGATTGACTAAAAGAAAAAGCCCCGCGAGTGCGGGGCAACCCTTCTGCTGAGCTTGTCGAAGCATCAGGGTGACAATTTAGCGCCAACGAGAATCGAACTCGTCTCTTCGCCGTGAAAGGGCGACGTCCTAACCGATAGACTATGGC
>JALYIF010000322.1 GCA_030775925.1 Vulcanimicrobiota bacterium
GACCTTGGCAGTCCGGCGTTTGCGCCGCCGCACCCCGACTCCGTCAAGCCGCCGCTTGGTGTTTCGAACTATTCGATCATCGGCCCGATGCCGAGGACCCCGCTCTGGCACGGGCGTCATGAAAATACGGCGCAGCGTATTTTGATGCGCGAGATCTTGGCGCGTCCGACGGGCCCGCACAATGAGCCCACCGGCCTCGCCGTGGTCAATGGCGGGTACGTAGCGTTTTCACCTTCTGTGGCCTTGATCTGGATTGCGCTCTTGCCTTACTGGAAATTCATCATTACGATTGCCGTTGCGGCGATCGCGTTTTCGTGGTTCTTGGGCTGGCAGTTCTCAAAGCAGGCCTTGCGGCCGTTGCACGACGTCACGGATGCGTTGCACGCCCTGGCAAACGGCGAATATGCGCAGCAGCGGTTTGTGTTGGCCGATGCCCAGGAGATGGCGTCTCTTACAACGGCATACAACGATGCTGCCGCAAATGTATCTGCAGCGATGGATGAACGCAAGCATACCGAAGAGCGTATGCGCCAGTTTGTTGCCGATGCCGGCCACGAACTCCGGACGCCCCTGACCGTTATAGCCGGCTACATTGATGTTTTGCGCCGCGGCGCCGTTGAAGAGCCCACCGTCGCGCGGCAAATTCTTAATACAATGGCGATAGAAAAAGAACACATGCGTTCGCTGATCGATCGCCTGATGCGCCTCGCGCGGCTCGATGCCGAGGCCCCGCCCGGGAGCGAACCCATCGAGTTGACCGAATTGCTTCGCAGCCAGTGCGAGACCGCCCATCATCTCGATCCCAAACGCGAGATCGACTATAGCATCGACGGGGTCACGCAAATCCGCGGCGACCGGGCCGAACTGGGCGAGGCACTTTGGAACATCGTTGAAAATGCTCTAAAATATGCGCCTGGTGCGCCTATCCACTTGCGTGCGTTTCGGAACAACGGCCAAACTTCAATTGAAGTGCGAGATAGCGGCCCTGGGATGACGGACTCCGAGCGAGTGCATGCATTCGAGCGCTTTTACCGCGGTGAGATGCGCGGCGAGACCACGGGCTCGGGCCTCGGTTTAGCGATCGCTAAGCGGGCGATCGAGCGTGCAGGCGGCGACATTCACATCGACAGTACGCCTGGGCAGGGAACGACGGTCACCGTCAAACTCTAGCCCTCAGCATGTTCCCAAGTAGTCCTGTTACGTTTTGCGATACTTATCATGGCATCCACGTTAGGGTAGGGATGATACAGCGTTTCCTTAGTGCGCTTCTAGCACTCACATTGCTTCTGGGCTCGTTGCCCCTCGCCGCACGTGCCCAGGCAGATAGCGGCCAAATCGTTCTTACCGTTACGGACAGTTCGTCCGCGCATACGCCAGTAACCTTAGCGCGCGTCCTCCTCGACGGTCCCGTTATGACCAGTGAGTATTCAGGTTCCAATGGCGCGGTCAAATTTACCGATGTGCCTGACGGGATCTATCGAGCGCGCGTCTTTAAGAACGGCTACCAAGCCGTCACCTCGGAGCAGTTTGAAGTTTCTAACGGCAGGGCGGTGAGTGTGGCCGTTGTGCTTGCCAAGGTCGAGCAACTCAAAGAAATCGGCAGCATCACCGTTAAATCATCGGCGACCGTGACCACATCATCCGTGGGCGACGCAAGCGCGCAGCGCAAACTCTCCGGAACCCTTGCCGATGCGCTCAATAAGATCTCAGGTGTGTCGGTCAACACGTCGAGTTCCGAAAGCGACGCAACCCAAACGGTGTCGTTGCAAGGACAAGACGCTAGCCAAACCGCACTGTCGCTGGACGGTATTCCGCTGAATGCGCCCGGCATGGCCGGCGATGTGCGCGGTATCGGCACGGACCTGTTTCGCGGTTCTTCGGTATCGTTCGGGCCACAAAGCGGCGGCCTGGCGGGGGGTGTCAATTTCCGAACGTTGGAACCGACGCTTGCGTGGCAAGGCACCTCGAGCTTCAGCGTTGGCTCGTACGGCAAATACAATTGGTCCCTTGGCGAAACGGGATCGCTCGGGCCGCTGGGCATAGCCTTCCAGCATTCCACGCGCACGACACCTAGTTTCGCAAATGGGCTGCGCTTCACCGATACAAGCGGCCTTAACTACGAACACGATGCACAATCCCAAAACGCGAGCGACTTGCTCAAGTTGCGCGCGCGTGTTGGCAAACTGCAGACCCTCACCGGCACGTATCTCAGTTCCCACACCTCAAATG
>JALYIF010000323.1 GCA_030775925.1 Vulcanimicrobiota bacterium
GTCGCGTTCATCCATGGTGTTCATACCTCCGAGTCGCTTCTACCCAGTCTTTGCCGCGCAAAACCGGTACGGGAGTGATTGGGCCAGGGCGTGAAGGATGCGTGATGGATTTCCAGTTCGCGGCTACAGCCTTTGCCACGGCCTTTACGATTATTGATCCTATCGGCATGATTCCATTGACGCTGGCATCGACGGGAAACCTCGCCGCGGACGCGCGCAGTAAAATCGTAAACCAGGCCGTGCTCGTGGCTGCGGGGATTATGCTCTTTATGGGTGTTGTGGGGCGCCCGTTGTTGGGGTCCCTCGGCATCACGTTGCCGGCCTTTACGATTGCGGGCGGCATTCTGCTGTTTCTTATCGCCATCGATATGCTATTTGCACGCAAGACGGGCGTGAAGCGCACGGACGAAGAGGAGCGCGAAGCCGCCGAAGTGGAAAACCCGGCTGTTTTCCCGCTCGCTGTACCCATGATTTCGGGGCCTGGAACAATTGCCACCGTGTTGCTGCTTGTAAGCCTGACGCACGGTGACCGGCTGCGAATTGCGATCGTATTTAGCGCTTATTTGGCGGCGTTGCTGGTCACGTGGCTATGCATGCGCGCGGCTACTTTGCTGCTACGTATTTTTGGAAATACCGGAATTCATGTTGTCACGCGCTTGCTCGGAATTATACTTGCAGCCTTGGCGGTGCAATTCGTGTTAAACGGTCTGATGGACACCCCGCTCCTAAAACGGTAGAAGTGTTTTGGCAACTCGGGTCACAAGAAATGGAAGTCACCGCGCTTGCCCATTGAGCGTTGTGCCAGTACCTTGAAGGTTGCGTTTTTCGTACTTTTGATCTTGGCCGCTTTGGCGGGTCCCGCTTTCGCTTCACCCCAGCAAGAAGCGTTTTGGCGGATTCGGACCGTGTTCCGATCGCACCCCGTTCCACCGTACGTCCGGTATACGCTGATTCGCACGCAGTTCGACCCCGATGGGGAGCCGGAGTTGGAGGGTTCCTACCGGTTTCGAATTTGGTTTCGCAGTTCCGATCATGCAGCGCTGGGCAGACGTCTTTTCGGCAATGAAGTGGAGTCGCTGCAATTTATGCGCCCAGCGTTTAATGAACCGCGTGATCCGGGGCCGCCGACGGCGGATCTCTTTGAACCCGCCCCCTCTGTCCCTCACACGATTGCTGAGCCGGTTCTAGCGATGCAAACTCCCGTTCCTCGGTTAATCGGATCGGTCGTCACCATGCATGACCTGGAATACCGCGTGTTGAGCATGCGGACAGAAGACAGTCTTTTGCACTTGGTCGTGGCACCGCGCCGGGACCCTGAACGCAACCGTTTGCGGGAGCTATGGGCTGATAAGAATACCTACGAACTCTCCAAGGTGATTGCAACCGAGCGCGTCTATTTTATTGGTGGGCCAATGTACGAAGGGCTCGCCACCATTAACCTGGTCATGTCGGGTGGCCGGCCCCTTATTTCGGATGTTCACACCAGGGTTGACTTCGATCGGGAGACCGGGTCCGGACGGGATTGGGAGCTTGCCTTCCGCGAGGTCTCGTTTCCAGCCGAGTTGCCCGAGTGGTATTTTCAACCCGGCGAATATGGCAAACATTTTATGGAAGCGCCGCGGTAGCAACCGGAGTGTAGGGGAATTACGCCCGTCCTCGACCGAACATAGTCTCCTGCAGGAGGGTGGCGTTTGGACCAAGCGCGGATCCTACGAGTTGGTGGCCTGCCGGCCGACAACAGTGCGCTAGAGAGGATGCTGCGCGGTGCCGCTATCGGCGCCGTAGAGTTTGTCACGCCCCAAGAAGCAATCGAACGCATCGCCGCCGGAACCGTAGACCTCGTCCTGCTGGATCTCGTCCAGAAGAGTGCGGAGGTCTTTAGTGTCCTGAAGGCCGCATCCGCAAATCCTGCGTCGCGCCGGCCCGTTATTGTGACGGCTCCGAGCGGGATGGGAGATCGGCTGCAAGCCTGTTTACAGCGTGGGGCCGAAGATTATCTCATCACACCGTTCGAGGTTGAGAGCCCGCTCTTGGTGCCACGGCGCGTAGAATTCGGCTTGCATCGACGTCAACTCCGCGA
>JALYIF010000324.1 GCA_030775925.1 Vulcanimicrobiota bacterium
GTGCGGCATCGAGCGCGGTGATATCGCGCGGGGCGAGTTCAATGGTGGGGACTTCTGGGATCTCGGCATCGGCAAGCGAAGCAACTTCTTTGAGACGCCGGCCTTGCGGTAAGACGCGGCTTTCAAGCGAGCCTACCGCGCTGTTGTACGAAGCGACGGCGCGTGATAGCGATCCGCCAATTCCAGCAAAGTGTTGGGCAAAGATCCGAACGCGATCGTAGAGTTCCCGGCCAAGCTCAGCGATTTGCTTGGCGTTCTCTTCTTGTCGACGCTGCTGCCAGCCTAAGGCATACGACCGAAGCAGCGCGATAAGCGTCAGCGGGCTTGAGATATAGATGCCTTTCACAGCCGCATATTCGATCAAGTCGGGATTCTCAATGCAAGCAGCGCTCAAGAACGCCTCACCCGGTACGAACATCACAACGAAGTCGGCCGACCCTTCGCCGCGCGCGTAGTTTTTGCGAGCGA
The DNA here is from genome assembly GCA_030775925.1 of Vulcanimicrobiota bacterium. GTDB lineage: Bacteria > Vulcanimicrobiota > Vulcanimicrobiia > Vulcanimicrobiales > Vulcanimicrobiaceae > JACRUB01. The sequence continues at coordinate 469 of JALYIF010000324.1, forward strand.
GATTATCAACGTGCGTCTTCATTGCCGCTGCGTGCGAGCGTAATTTGTCTCGGCGAATGTGTTCGTCCACGATTTCGATGGCGTCGAGGTACGCGTTGAGTGGCACCTTCGCATCGACGAAAATCACCGAGTCGCCGGGTAACTTGACCGTCAAATCCGGACGGCTCTGGCCATCGACGGAATTAAATGTTTGCTGTTCGGTAAAATCGCAGTGTGGCTCCATGCCGGCCAACTCGACGACACGGCGCAGTTGTACTTCTCCCCATTTGCCGCGCGTCGAGGGATTACGGAGCGCGGAGACCAGCACTGAGGTTTGCGTCGACAACTGAATTGCGGCATCTTGAAGCTTGCCACCGTGTACGGTGAGCGCTTTAATCTGCTCCGTCAGCCCCTCGTACGCGCCGATGCGCTGCTTTTCAATATCCTTGACGAGCGAATCGAATTCGGTAAGCTTTTGGGCCACAGGAACCACGAGCTCAGAGAGTTTGGCGTTGGAGCGTTCTTCAGCAGCGGAAAAGCGCTGGGAAGCAAGCTCGAGAAACTCTTCGCGATTTTGCTGGGCTAGCCGGTTGCTGGATTGCTGCAATTCATTTTTAAGTTGTTCTGCGACGGCAAGTACCGATGCGCGGTGCTGCTCGTCTTGATCGGATAGCCGGGATTGCGCGACGGCGCAATCTTTCTCGGCGGTTGTGCAGCGGAGTTCGATGGCGCTCATCTTGGAGCGAAACAGTAGCCAAACGACGATCGCTCCGAATGCAATCCCGAGAACCAAGAAGAGCGTGCTATTGGCTGCGGTCACGGTATCAAGACGTTCGCGATCTGCCTTTCAAATACTTTGCGAAGAACGCCAGCGTGCGTGTCCACGCGTCAGCGGCTGCCGACGGTACGTAAGACTCGCGCTGGTCGTCGAAAAATGCATGGCCAGCTTCGGCGTAGACTTTGATGTTGTGCGGAACGGTGAGTTGTTTTGCAAGGGCCCGGACGTCATCGCCCCGGATGCCGGTGTCGCGCTCGCCGAAGTTTCCAGCGATCGGGATTCGAATTTCGTCGGCATAAGCGAGCGCCATACGCGTGATCGGTCCTTCATTGTTTCCCGGCGGTCCGCCGGTTGCGTACCGGACTTTGCCGTACCATACAGCGGCGGCAGAAAAGATCGGACTATCAACGGCTTGACGCAGGGTGATTCCACCACCCATGCAAATGCCGGTGACCCCAATCTTGCCGTGCGGATGATGCGTTTTCAACCACTGGGCACCCGCTTGCAAATCGCCATCGACCTGCGCATCGACGAGTTTAGCGGAGATTTCGGCAAATGGTTTGTAGTCGGTTGCGCCGTCACCGCTCGGCGCCGAAAAGCGATCGAAGAGGTCGGGCGCGACGACTGCGTAGCCTTCCTTAGCAAGGCGCCGCACGCAGTCGCGAATCGACGTGTCGACTCCCCAAATATGCATGACGACCACAATTCCAGGTGTGTTTGGCCCGGCGTTTATTGGCGCTGCCGCATAAGCACGGATCTTTTTATCAGGGCGGTCGAGGGTGATCCAATCCGCGGTGATGGCCGGGTCATTCTCGGCGACCAGCGGTTCGTGCGGCGCGCCGAGTGGCTTCGTTTGCGCGATTGCCTGGGCGCCGGCGCCGGCGTAAAGAGCCGCGCCTGCCGAAAGTCCGACGAATGCGCGGCGGCTAAAATCAGAAGCAGTGGCGTTCAGCGGGTCGATCTCATTCATTGCTCACCCCTTGTCGTGTTGCACTCCTGCGTCCGGCAAAGAGAAA
>JALYIF010000325.1 GCA_030775925.1 Vulcanimicrobiota bacterium
CAGTATGACACGTCTGCCAGTATGACACGTCTGCCAGTATGACACGTCTGCCTGTATGACACGTCTGCCAGTACGACGTTGCGTTTAGTGTGACGATGGAGTTGCGCTCAGAAATGGGCGGATGGCGCTTGCGAAGGTGCGGAAGCGGTCGACATTGCCGGCGTCTTCGGGGCACTCCGTGTACGCGACAACAATCCAGCATTCTCCCGATGCGAGTCGCAAAATTCCGCCGTCGTGGCAGACGGTGCTCGTATCGCCGGTCTTATGAGCAAAACGGTCTCCCGATTCTAATCCTCGCGAGAGGCGATCGTTCCATTCTTGCCTAGAGAGTATCTCTTGCATCAGGCGCGCGTACGGAACGCGCTGGTAGTGGATTTCCTCGGCGAGCTTTGCAAAGTCGGCCGCCGGATGCGAGTTCTCGCCGAGCGACTGCGGGTCTGCAATGCGCGGATCCGCCCCCGAGAGTTTACGATTGATCAGCGTTGAACCCAACCCCAGCTCGGCGACGATATCATTTATGCGCCGCCGGTCACCCACATCGATCAAACAATTCGTTGCAACGTTGTCTGAGCGCGTAATCATTAGCTCGACAAGTTCAGCAATAGAAGCCACATAGCCCGGAACAAATGGAGACGCCATGTCAGTGAGCGTCATATTATCAGCGGTAATTTCCACGCGGCTTTCCGCGTCAAGAAGCCTGCGCTCAACCAGCGTATAGATCGCACATGCGATCGGAAGCTTAATCATGCTTGCGGGATAGGTTGGCCTAAGCGCATCCAGTTCGATTGTGTGCGCAACGGGCACATCGAGCTGACGGACCACGATTGAGGGATTCACGAGCCCCGCTTGCATCGCCGCGGTTTGAACGAAATCTGTTGTGAGCATCGAAGGTCAACATTCGCGCATTTGCCCTTCATACTTGCAAGCGAACGGCCGATTCCAATAAGTGATGACTGAACGAAACACGATTCTGCGCCGGATCGGCCTTGTTGCACTCGTCTCCGGCGGATTGTTTTTGGGACTGGCGGCCTGCCTGGCCGCCTATCTGATCACCAGCTTCCACACCGCGATCAGTCAAAACGACGGCGCTATGAAGCTTGCCGGACTCCGCGCGACGGTTCAAATTTTTCGCGACGAGCGCGACATTCCGCACATCCGCGCACAAAATACGCACGATATGTTTTTTGCCCAGGGATACACGGAAGGCTCGGACCGGCTATTCCAGTTCGATCTTACACGGCATTTTGTCTACGGGCGCTTGGCCGAATGGTTTGGCGGAACAGCGTTGCCGTCGGACCAACGGTCGCGCAACATTGATGTGCGTGGCATCGTCGCCCGCCAATGGGGCACGCTCTCACCGGAAAGCAAAGCTGAATTGCAGGCATTCGCGGACGGCGTGAATGCAGCAATCCAAACTCAGCCCTTGCCCTTTGAATACCGCTTGTTATTCTTAAAGCCGGAAAAATGGGAAGCGCCCGATTCGCTTGCCGTGGGCTTTGCTACGGTTCTCGCGCTTGCTGATGGATATCGCGACGTGCTGGCGCGCGAAGACACCTATCGTGCATATGGTGCCGCGCGGGAACGTGAACAATTTCCGCTTTCGGACCCGAAATATGACGTACCAATTGTCGGATCGGTGCATCATCACGACTCTGACCTTCACGCGCCGCTTGCGATCTTTTCCGAACCCAAAGCGCAAGCCAGCAATGAATGGGCTGTTGGGGCAACGCACAGTCTCACCGGCCGCGCACTACTCGCAAACGATCCGCACCTCGATCTAAGCATCCCGGGTATTTGGTATTTAGTCGATATCTCAGCGCCTGGTTTTCACGCCGCAGGCGCTTCGCTTGCGGGCACACCGGGCATCATTCTAGGGCACAACGATGCGATAGCCTGGGGCGCGACCAACGGAACCGTGGCCGCCCTGTCTGTCTTCCACGTGCAAAACGCGCCGGAAAGCGCACGCGTTACCGAACGATTTGGCGTACGGCTCGGCGGCACGCACGAACGCGCGTACTATCGCGACGCACGCGGTTTTTACGTAACCGGCAACGCCGGCCGCACCTATCTTGTAGTGTGGGATACGTACAGCAAGCCGGGATCGCCCTTAAGCGCGTTTGACGGACTCGACCGCGCCCATTCTATGAAAGATGGGCTCGCCGCGCTCAGTAAATACCCCGGGCCAACGCAAAATTTTGTCCTTGCTTCAATTGATGGCACGGCCGCGTACACACTCGCCGGGCGCATACCAAATGATCCCGTTTGGGCCCAACACGCGCACGAAGGCCCGTTTCGCGCCTATCCCGCGCTGCCGTTTGACGTGCTGCCGCACGTGGCGCCATCTCGCAATGCGGTCGTCTTCACGGCGAACAATCGCATGTATGGCGACGGCTACCCTTATCGATTGAGCGCTACGTTTGCACCGCCCTACCGCGCGTATGAAATCTGGCGTCTACTCCATGCCCGCAAGAAATACGATGTCGCCTATTTTAGTAAAATGCAAAACGATACGTATTCGGTTGCCGAACGGGAATTCGCGCAGTTCTTGCTCGGTGCGCAGTCTTTACAACGCGCGCAGCCAAGGGGTGCCAGCGCATTCTTGAACGCGCTAAAAGACTGGGATGGCCACTTCACACCGGATTCCAAAGCGGCAACCGGCACTCACGCGGTCCGCATCGTTTCTCGCGATCGCTGGCCGGGTAATCTTTCAGCACAATTGCAATTGTTGCGCACAAGCACGCATCACGCGCGGCGGCAAGACGAGCAGTATCTACTTGCGGACTTGTCGCGCGCTTCGCAGCAAACAGATCTGCTACAGCCCTGGGGCACCGCGGGAGCCGTTCCCATTCTCAACCCGCTGCATTCGCTTGGCGTGCCCTGGCTCGACGGCGCAACGCTTCCGGGCAATGGCGACAATTACACTATTCACGCGCAGAACTCGAACTTCAACCAGAGTTTCCGTGCCGTCTGGGATGTCGGTAATTGGGATGCAGGCGGCATCGTCATTCCCGCTGGTGAATCCGGCGAACCAGGCTCGGTGCACTACGCCGACCTTACGCCCGCCTATCAAGCCGGGTCTCTTGTGCCGTTGCCTTTCAGCGACGCGGCAGTGAAACGCCACACGGCAAGGCAGCAAACACTTCTTCCCACACCGTAACAATCGGGACATTCGAAAAACCGTATACCGTGTCATGCTGAGCTCGTCGAAGCATGGTTTGAAATGCTGCACGCACTGATCGATGCGAGCATGCTTCGACT
>JALYIF010000326.1 GCA_030775925.1 Vulcanimicrobiota bacterium
GCTTAGAGATGCCGCGTTTCTTGCGGCGCGGAGATCAGTCGACGCTATTGGGATTGGTCAATGGACGGCCCAGCAGCACAAATGCTTCCCTGTCGCTTGATGCTGGCGACTTATTACGAGCGGGATCACCCGACGCGCGTATTGCCCTCGATGGGAGTGCGTCCGGAAGCGCCCAGTGGATCGTTAATCCGCTCACCTCGCTTGGCATTCGTCAAATTACGTTAAGTGGTACCGACGGTGTGCTGTCGGATGCGATGCGCTTGCCGCTTCCAATCGAAGCTGCCGGCGCGACCGAGCACGTTCGTGATGCTGGTGAAGTGCACGACCGTAACGCGCTAACGCTCACCCTACCGGCCATGTACGACCCAGGCGAACTGCGCATCACGATGGCGCCAAGCGTGGTTGCTTCGCTCATCCAGAACGTGCAGTTACTCGATATCTATCCCTACTATTGCACCGAGCAGACGATGTCGGCGGCGCTGCCGGCCGTGTTCGTCGATCGCCTCTTGAAGCGAACGGGCTTGCCGCAGCCGCAGGATGCGCCAGCCACCGGAGCCATCGTCACCAAGGGGATTGCGCGCTTGCGCGAGTTGCAACACGAAGACGGGTCCTGGGGTTGGTGGGAGAGCGATGACGGCCATCCGTTCATGACAGCGTACGCACTCTATGGCTTGGCTGAGTTTAAGAAGGCCGGCTATGCGGTGCCGCAAGCGATGGTTGACCGGGGCGTGGCGTCGCTGCAATTGCAAATGAAGACCGCGAATCAAGATACCCTGCGCTATTGGGGTGGGCGTCAAAAGCATTCCGAATGGAATACTCGAGCGTTTATGCTCTACGCGCTCGCCGATGTTGCCCCGCGGCAAGTCGATGCGAGTCTGCTGGCGCAGACAATGCAACATACCAGCGATTTAAATTCGTACGCGTTGGCCGTGCTGGGCTTGGCGCAGCATGAACTCGGTAACGATCGTGCGGCGCGCGAAGTGCTGGCTGCGCTGAATGCGCGCGCGACTACTGACGGCGCATACACGTTCTGGCTCGGACAGACTTGGGAGTATGGGTGGGAAGACGATCCGATTGAAACAACCGCCTACGCGCTACGCCTAAATACCGCACTCGAACCACAGTCAGCGCGCGTTGGTACCATTGTCAATTTCTTACGCGCGCAGCAACACGGCAGCTGGTGGTACACGACGAAGGACACGGCCGCGGCCGTCTATGCGCTCTCCGAAACTGTTCCCGCTTCGTCGCCGGAATTTCACCCGAACGAGGATTTGAAAATATTTGCCGGCGATAAACTCATCGACCGCCTCCATATCGACCGCGCCGTTCTTACGTCTAAAGATGGCACGATAACCGTGCCGGCTTCCGATTTTGAACACGGTGGTACGCTGCGCTTTGAAGTCTCCGGCGCCGGGTCGCTCTATTGGGCGACGGATTGGGTGCGCTATGCGCCTCCCTATGCTCGCCAAGTTGCCGACGCGAGTGAGTCGTTGCTCTCTCGTTTACGCGCAAAGCCGAGTGCGTTTTCAATCGATCGGAAATACACCGCAAAACGGTGGCCGTGGCAGATTGGCGATGAGATTACCGTCGATGTCAATGTTCGCGTCGCGAGTGACACGCAATATGTCGCCGTGGAAGATCCGTTTCCGGCCGGCGTTGAGTACCAGCCGCTCCAAGGCGAAGCCGGCAATAGCTGGAGTGGCGTTCAATTCTTCGATGACCGGGCTGTCTTCTTTGCGGATCGCCTCAGCTCGAACTATCCACTGCATCTTCAGTACACGCTGCGAGTAACCACCGCGGGGACGTATACCGCGGCGCCGCCGATTGCTTATGCGATGTATGGCCCGCCCGTCTCCACGGTGGGGCAGCCGGATAAGGTTACCGTGCGCCAATAGGCCCTTCGTCGTTGACCCCTGCGGGAGCCCTGTGGTAAGGTTGCGTGGCCCATTCTTTGATCGCTTGTCCTAGAGCTTGTCGGAGAAGGCGGAATTTTGAGCTGGCCTGCTGACCGCTGGACGGCCGCACCTGAAGGGAGGGTTGAAAAAAATGGAAGTACGTATCGCTCCGGGCGAGACCATCGAGAGCGCGTTGCGCCGTTTCAAGAAAGCCACCCAGAAGGCGGGCGTCTTAGCGGAAGCACGCAAGCACGAACATTACGAAAAACCCAGCGTCCGCCGCAAGAAAAAATCGGCCGCTGCTCGTAAGCGCCGCACCTAGATGGCCGCCCTCAAAGATCGCATCCAGGCCGATATGGTGGCTGCGATGAAGGCCAAAGATCAGTTACGGGTCGACACTTTGCGGTCGGCCCTTTCTGGTTTTACCTACAAGCGCACCGAAGCTGGGAAAGACCTCAGCGATAGCGACGAGCTGGACGTGGTTCGCCGCCAGGTCAAGCAGCGCAACGATTCGGTGAGCGAGTACCAGAAGGCCAAGCGTCAGGACCTCGCCGATAAGGAAGCCCTTGAGCGCGACATCCTGATGG
>JALYIF010000327.1 GCA_030775925.1 Vulcanimicrobiota bacterium
GAGTACTACGCTCCGCATAACAACGAGATTCATAGTTTAACTATCGGCCATTACCTCGCAAAGGCGAAAGGGGCTTGATGCGACATGCTTTCCACTGACGGAGCGGATTTCGGCGATAAGCATCTGCTCAGCCGGCTGCTTGGCTTTTCCGATATCGTGATGGGGTTTTCGATGGCCTTGCTGGGTTTAAGTTTGCATCCGCCCGACTCGCTCTTGAAGATGGGCGAGCATATCCCCGAGCTTGGCGTGTTTTTGGTTGGCTTTGCACTTATGGCATTCTTGTGGTGGTTTCAGCATCGTCTCTTCGCGTGTTATTTTGTCGCCAATAGCCTCTCAATCGTGTTGAATTTTGCGATGCTGGCGGGCGTCGTCGTTTTTGTCTATGTCATTGAGTCTTTCACCCTGCTCTTTCGCACGCCCGTCTTTGACATGCGGTCCTACGTGATCGGCGTGAGCCTGTGGTGCGCTTCGTACGGTGTTGTGATGGCGCTGATGGGCGCGATGTATGCAATCGGCGTGCGTAAGCGCTGGAAGAGCTTGCGTCGGGATTTGCAAATCTGGGGCGTGGAGCGGGCTGTGAATGCGGGCGCCGGGGGCCTGCTGCTGATCGTGGTGGCGTTCATCGCGCCTCACGTTCCTCCGATTTTTGTCGGCTTTCTGGGCGCCCTGATGGCTCTGCCGTTGCTGGTTCAGAAACTTGTGGTGCGCCGCATTTAAGCGGCCCCTTGTTCTAACGTAAAGTTCCTACGTCTGCATCTTTACCTAGCGGAAATATAACCAATGCTGCTTCGGTTTAAGGAAACCAGAACGTGGGCAAACACGTTGAGTTATTATGCAGAAGAAGATCGACAATTGGGGCGTGGTCGGCGGGCTAGCGTTCATTCACCTGGGTGCTCTCGCCGCGTTCGTGCCGCAGTTTTTCTCCTGGCCGGCCTTTTTTGTGATGCTCGGGCTGATCTACTTGACCAACGGCGTGGGCATCGCTTTCTGCTATCATCGACTGTTAACCCATCGCAGCATGAAGGTTCCAAAAGCGGTGGAGTATTTCACCGCATTGCTTGGCACACTGTCGTTACAAGGCAGCCCTGTCGATTGGGTTGCGACCCATCGCATTCATCACGCGTATTCCGACACGGGTAAGGATCCGCACAATTCCAATCTTGGCTTCCGCTGGTCGCACTTGCAGTGGCTGTATCTCGCAAATCAGTCGCTTCCTTCGCCCGAACTCCAAAAGCAGATGGCGCCCGAGCTGGTGGCCGATCCATTTTATCGTTTTCTCAATAAAAACTTCGTTTTATTGCAATTGATGCTCGCAGCGGTGCTCTTTCTCGCCGGCGGGTTGCCGTTCGTCGTCTGGGGCATGCTCGTGCGCCTCGTGTTCACGTATCATCTAACGTGGTTAATTAACTCGGCTGCCCACAGCACGGGTTATCAAACCTTTCGCAGTAACGATCGTTCGCGCAACTGCTGGTGGCTAGGTATTTTTGGATGGGGAGAGGGCTGGCATAATAACCATCATGCATTTCCCTCATCCGCGCGCCACGGCTTAGCGTGGTACGAATTTGACATCACCTGGCTTACAATTCAATTGCTGCGCGCATGCGGTATCGCTCGCGATGTCAAGGTGCCGAGCCATGAATTGCAAAGCCGCCTACGCTTAAAAGGCCCCCGGGACCCAGTTTCCGTGTAAGCCGAACGGCACCCGGACCGGCAGGTGCACGCTGGCTACAGGCTCTTGGTCGAACGCGCTCCCGTCCAAAATCACGAAGTCGCTTCGATTCGTAGCCGCATCATACACAAAGGTCATGATCCATGCATCTTCGGGCGAACGGCCATTGGCCTTTGCAACGACGCAGGCTTCCCCAGGAGAGCGGCCGCGACCGAATGTGTGAACCTTCGTTTGCTCCGTCGTTGAATCGAATTGCAAAAGTGCCGTGAAACCATGGGCCGGGGCATTCCCGTCGGCGATTGGTACGTAGGCCATTCGATAGGGCTGCCCCGTTTGGTCTGGATTAATTCGCGGAAATTCGCTCGAACGATCGTTCGTTTGACGCACCTTTGCCGTGCGCATATTGGTGTCGATGGTGACGCGATGGAGTGATGGTGCATTGCCGGTCGTGAATGCGAGATCGTTGCGCACGAGATCGAGCTGAATCTGTCCGGCCTCTTCAAAACCATTCGCGTAGTGCCAAAAATAGAAAGGCTCTGCTTTAACCCAAAGCGGCTTCTTGTTTGTATCTATTCGGTCGACGATTACGAACGTAGTTCCGAGTTCTGGCTTCCACACCATCGGGCTCTGCCCCGTCATGGCTCGTTGCATATCAAAGGTGAGCGGAGTTGCCGCAAAAATAATGGATCGGTCGGTGATCTGCGCATCGTGCACGATGGTTGCATGTGGAAACTCTAGCGGCATAACGCGCGTGACGATTCCGGCCTTGTTAGCCACGTAGTAGGTCACATATGGCGGCGCGAACAGCGAGTACCCGAAGAAATGCATATCTCCGGTTTTAGGATCGATTTTTGGATGCGCCGATACCGCTGTGGTGACGCGGCCTGCAAAATCGTACGTAC
>JALYIF010000328.1 GCA_030775925.1 Vulcanimicrobiota bacterium
AATTTGGTGGTTGGCCTCATCGTGTTCGCCATTCTGGTGACCATTCAATGTATCGTCATCGCGCAAGGTTCGCAGCGCGTTGCCGAAGTTGCCGCGAGGTTTACCTTAGACGCGATGCCGGGAAAACAAATGGCGATCGACGCCGACGTGCATGCTGGTGTGATCGATGCGGACGTTGCGCGCAAGAAGCGTGCGCTCGTTCAAAAAGAATCCGATTTCTACGGCGCGATGGATGGCGCCGGAAAATTCGTTAAGGGCGACGCCATGGCCGCGCTGGTGATTGTGCTGCTCAACCTTGTAGGCGGCGTTGTTGTGGGCATGGCCTACCATGGGATGTCGCCAGGCGATGCGCTGAACACCTTTGCGTTGTTATCGATTGGAAACGCGCTGGTGACGACGCTTCCAGCGTTCCTGATGTCGATTGCCATGGGCATGATGGTCACGCGTGTTGCGGCCGATGGTTCGCTCGGGTTCGACTTGGCAACCCAACTGTTGGCGCGTCCGGAGATTTTGCGGTGCGGTGGGGTCCTGGTGTTGTTGCTCGCACTCGTTCCAGCGCTGCCACGCCCGGTGTTTTTGATGCTCGCTTTGCTTGCGTTTGGAGCAGCGCATGTAGCCGCGGGAAAGAAATCGCATGCGGTCGCAATCGAACACGCGGCTGTCGAGGCCGCTCGCAAAAGCGCGATCCGGCGGCCGGAGATGGCGCTTGGTTTAGTTGGCGTCGATGCGGTCTCGGTGGAATTCGGCCCGGACCTAGCACATTTGCTGGCGCCGCCCTTGGCCGATCAACTGTTGGATCGGATTGGCGAGGTCCGCCGTGCCCTGGCCGCCGAGATCGGCGTAGTGATGCCGGGCGTGCGTTTGCGCGACGATCTTTCGCGAGATCCGCAAACCTACGTTATTCGCGTGCGCGATCAACTTGCGGGCCAGGGTGCCCTACAGTTGGCGTGCTTGCTCGCTGTCGCCGATCACGCCGTCATCGCGCATATTTCCGGTGAGCAAACGTACGAACCCGTGTATGGGTTGCCCGCGAAATGGATTGCGCCCGAGATGCGCGAGAGCGCCATGCAAAGCGGGGCGCTGGTCTTCGACCCCATCTCGGTGATTGGCTCGCACCTTGCCGAAGTTGCGCGGGCGCATGCGGCGGCGCTCGTGGGCCGGCAAGAACTGCAGACCTTACTCGAACATCTGCGTGCCACCGTCCCAGCACTCGTGAAAGAGATCGGAGGCGACGCTTTGCCGCTGGTCACCTTGCACAAGGCCTTTGGCCTGCTCTTGCGCGAGCGCGCTTGGCCTCGGGACCCGGTGGCCGCCCTGGAGGCCATCGTCGATGCGGCCGCCCAAAGCCGCGACCCCCGCGAGCTCTCTGAGGCTGCGCGCCGGGTCATCGTGCCGCAGTTGCTGCGGCGGCGCGGCGCAGCGGTGCTGGAACCACTGGTTTTTGCCCCCGAGATGGAGCTTCGGCTTAGCTCAACCTGGATTCCGGGTGGCAGCGGCCCAACGGCTGCTCCTGACCCAGCGCTGGCGATTCGCATGCGTACGCGGGTCGAGGCGTACCAGCAGGAGGTTCCTCGTGACCGTTGCGCCATCGTGTGTACGGCGGCCCTGCGGCCCGTGCTGGCAGACTTCTTGCTGCGCTCGGGCATTGCGGTGGATGTTTTTTCGTACGGCGAGTTGCCCCCGGAGGTGCAGTTACTCCCGGCCGGTGTGTTGAATGACGACCGCGCGGCAGTCCTCGCCTCTTAAACGGAGGCACTTTGCACGTTTGACGCTCTGAGGTGGGCCTGCTACAATTCTCCCGTTTCCCGCGGCGCTCGCCTCCAAGATGCCACTGGTATCTCTGCTGATACCTGTGTAGTGGGCCTGGGCCTTTTGTAAGGAAGTCATGAGCTGGAATAGACTTAAGAACCCGTTGAAGTTTCTCGTCATTGTTGCAATCGTCGCCCTGTGTCTCTTCGAAATCACCCCGATCCAGAAGAAGATCCAATTGGGACTCGATCTGCAGGGCGGCGTTCGCGTGCTCTTGCAGCTCAACCCGAACGAGCACGTGCCGCAGATCAATTCCGAAGTGCAAGGCGAAGTGCAGCAAGTCATCGAGAACCGAATCAACGGTTTAGGTGTCACGGAACCAATCATCACGCGTTCGGGTACTGACCGCCTAATGGTTGAATTGCCGCAGGTAAAGAATCCAGATGAAGCAACTCGCACCCTCAAAGAAGTTGCGCAGCTGGAGTTCAAGATTATTTCGCCCGCAGTCGAAGAGCGCGCCCAACGAGGACTGCTTCCAAACGCCTCTGCAGCGGATAAAGCCTATGCGCAAACGGGCGCTTACAAAGACGGCGGACTGACTGTCTATGACGGCAATGAACTCGCCAAGGCGGTTCCAGCTCCAGCCCAATTCTCTAATACCAATTGGAACATTGACTTTACAACCAAGAACCCCAAGAAATTCGCCGATCTTACCAGCAAAAATATCGGCAAGCTGCTCACGATTTTCCTAGACAAGCACTATGTTTCGGCGGCCACGATCAACAGCACCATCGGTGAAAACGGGCAGATTTCCGGCAGCTTCACGCAAGTCGACGCAACCCGCCTTGCCAATGAATTAAACGCCGGTGCGCTCCCGGTGGGCATTACGATTATCGAGAACGATACGATTGGGCCGACACTCGGCGCAATCGATTTGAAGAAGTCACTGTATGCCTCCATGCTTGGCCTGGGTCTCGTCCTGCTGTTTATGATCTTCGTTTACCGTCTGCCGGGCTTCATGGCGGACATCGCGCTGATCATTTACGTGTTGATGATGCTCGGACTACTCGCAAGTGCGAAGGCGACGTTGACCTTGCCGGGTATCGCCGGTTTCGTGCTCTCAATCGGTATGGCCGTTGACGCCAACGTGCTGATTTTCGAGCGCCTCAAAGAAGAACTCTGGGCCGGCCGCA
>JALYIF010000329.1 GCA_030775925.1 Vulcanimicrobiota bacterium
CGAATATGCTTCCCTACCTCGACCTGCTGTCTGCATCTGTGGACCGCTTACGCGCTCAATTGTACGATTCCAAAGAATCTTCTATCGCTTCATAGAGCGGAAAGAGTTAATCATGAGCACCTATCAAGCCCCGTTACGCGATATGCAATTCGTCCTGCGTGAACTCGCTGGTATTGAAGACGTTGCAAAACTTCCCGGCGCAGAAGACACGATGGACGTGCTCGATGCGATCCTCGAAGAGGCCGCAAATTTTGCCAGCGGCGTCCTCGATCCGCTCAACCGCTCGGCGGATAAAGAAGGCTGCAAATGGGTCGACGGTAACGTCACCACGCCAAAGGGCTTCAAAGAAGCGTACAAGCAGTTTGCAAAGGCGGGCTGGATCGGTTTGCCCGTACCGCCTGAATATGGCGGCCAGGGTTTGCCCCAACTGATGCTCGGGCCCACCCTTGAAATGTGGAATGCCGCGAACGTAGGGTTTGCCAACGGTCCGTTGCTCAATCAAGGTGCCATCGAAGCCATCGAACTGGTCGGCTCCGACGAGCAGAAGAAAAAGTACATTCCCAATTTGGTTTCGGGTGAATGGACCGGCACGATGTGTTTGACCGAACCCCAAGCCGGCTCCGATCTTGCCGCAGTGCGCACCAAGGCGGTGCCCTCCGGCGACCATTATAAGTTGAGCGGACAAAAGATTTTTATAACGTTTGGTGAGCACGACCTTGCCGACAACATCATTCACCTTGTGCTCGCGCGCCTGCCGGATGCGCCTGAAGGCACGAAGGGCATCTCGCTCTTTATCGTGCCTAAAGTGCTTATTAACGCCGATGGTGCGCTTGGCGAACGCAACGACATCGCGTGCGCCGGCATCGAACACAAGATGGGCCTCAACGGAAACCCCACATGCACCATGAACATGGGCGAGAAGGGTGGCGCCGTGGGCTATCTCGTCGGCGAAGCCAATCGCGGCCTCGAATACATGTTCATCATGATGAATGCGGCCCGCTTTAGCGTCGGCGTGCAAGGGTACGCGATCGCCGATCGTGCCTACCAAAGCGCCTTGGAGTTTGCAAAAGATCGCGTCCAGAGTCGCGACGTTGCTGCCCGGAATCCGCAAGCCGTGCGGATTATCGAACACCCCGACGTACGCCGTATGCTCATGCTCTGCAAGTCGCAACTTGAAGCCATGCGTGCACTCTCCTATGTCACGGCTGCATCCCTGGACTTCGCGCACAAACATCCCGATGAATCCGTACGCAAACAGCACAAGGCGTTTGTCGAGCTCATGATTCCAGTTGTAAAAGCCTGGTGCACTGAGACGGCGCAAGAAGTCGCATCGATTGCGCTGCAAGTCTTTGGCGGCGTCGGCTACATCGAAGAGACCGGCATCGCTCAGCAATATCGCGATGTGCGCATCACCACGATTTATGAAGGTACCACCGGTATTCAAGCGCTCGACTTGGTTGGTCGTAAGCTCATTAAAGACATGGGTTCGACCGCCACCACCGTTATCAAACAGATGAAGAAGTTCTCAAAGGAACTCGAATCGAGCGAAAACGAGGATGTAAAAGCTATTCGCGTCGTGCTCGACCAAGGCATCGATACCTTGGCCGAAGTCTCGCAATGGATCGGCATGAACGCGATGGGCGATTTGAAAAAAGCCTTCGCGTGTTCGGTTCCCTATCTCAAACTGTGGGGCATCGTTGCGGGCGGATACCAAATGGCGCGTGCCGCGAAAATCAGCGAAGAAAAGATCGCCGGCGGCGACAGTGACCCGTTCTATAAAGCCAAAATCACCACAGCCCGCTTCTATGCGGATCACGTTCTTGCGCAATCATCGTTCCTCAAGCACCAGATCACGCAAGGCGCCGGCGATGTGATGACGCTAAGCGAAGACGACTACGAACTGGATCGTAAGTCGGCGGTGGTTGCATAAGATGCCGATGATCCAAACCGCGGACCGGGATGGGATCCGAATTATCACGCTCAACAACCCGCCGGTAAACGCGCTCTCGTTTGCGCTCTCGGGTGAATTGCTACCGGTCGTTGAAGCGGCCGAACACGAAGATGCCATCAAAGCGGTAATTTTCACCGGCGCCAACGACCTGTTCAGCGGCGGAGCGGACGTGAATGATTTTTCAACGGAGCCGACTCCCGAAACCAAGAGCATCCGCGACGTTATTGCCGCCATCGAGCGCGGCAAGAAAACCTATGTTGCCGCCATTGATGGCACGGCTATGGGTGGCGGGCTCGAACTTTCGCTCGTCTGCGACTATCGCATTGCCACCACGCGCTCGAAAGTCGGCCTGCCCGAGATTAAACTCGGTTTGCTCCCCGGCGCCGGCGGAACCCAGCGTTTGCCGCGTCTAATCGGCGCGCAAGCCGCCATGGAGATGATGCTCAAAGGCGAGACTGTGAAGGCGGAAGACGCTAAGAAGAAGGGCATCCTCGATGAGGTTGTTGAGAGCAATGTTGTCGATGCTGCCATCGCGCTCGCGTGCCGTGCATTAGAGAAAGAACCCAAGCGGCGCATTTCGGCGCGCCAAGCGCAGTTGGGTATCCCGGGCTTGGGCCTGAACGCCTTACCATTTATTGCAGCGCAAGCGCACAAAATGGTTCCAAAGGAAGACAACGGCGGCTTTGCTGCGCACAAGCTGGTCGATGCTGTCGAGGCTGCCGTGGAATTACCG
>JALYIF010000330.1 GCA_030775925.1 Vulcanimicrobiota bacterium
GATTCATTGAGCATGCGGACGTGAACCGAGCACCGATCGATGAGCCGGCCCATCTCGCCCCCGAGCGCGTCGATCTCGCGCACGAGTTGGCCCTTTGCGCTGCCCCCAATGGACGGATTGCACGGCAGCGTGCAGATCCGGTCAGGCTCGCCGGTAACGAGCATCGTGGGGACGCCTAAGCGCGCTGATGCCAAGGCTGCTTCCAGCCCGGCATGCCCACCGCCCACAATAATTACGCCCGCGTCATCGGAGCGAATCTCAGAACCCATCGTCCTATCTTACCAAACCGGGGGAACAAAGCCGCACTACTTGCCCGCTCGCCTTACAGCGTACGAAATTCGGATTCGAGCATTCCATAGATCGCCAGATCGCAAAAGGCGCCGTCATCGGCGGGAAAGCCGTCGCGAAACGTTCCTTCGTAAGTAAAACCGCAGAACTCGTAGAGTTTTCTAGCCGCGGTATTGTGCGCAACAACGTCGAGGTGCAGCCGGTGCGCGCCGCGTTCCGAAAATGCGAAATGCTTGGCAAACTCGATTGCAAAACGTCCATGTCCCCGGCGCGGCTCGCACACAACAAGTTGTGAGATTTCCGTTATTGACCACGTATCCGTCAGGCGGCGCAACAACAAGTGTCCAGCCGGAACGCCGTCGGCTTCTAAAACCAAACTTACGACATCCGGATCCTCTACCGCGGCGCACGCACGTTCCGGGGAAGGCTTGCGCAAAAACGGCTTCGCGTGAGAAACCGCAAAGCAGCCCACGATAAACGCTGCGTCCTCAACGCAGGCTAATCGCATCGCCAATGCTTGCCTCATTTGCCGATGCAGAAGCGCGAGAAGATGCCGGTCAGCAACTCTTCGGTGACGCTTTCGCCGGTGAGCTGACCCAATTGCGCCAATGCTTCTTGTAAATCGGGCGCAATTAAATCGGTCGGCATGCCATCGGTGATGGTCTGCGCCGCTTCATGCAGCGATTGTAGCGCCCGCGCGACCGCATCGGTTTCCCGCAGCGAAGCAAGATGTGGCCGCTGCAAATCCGGCACGTCGCCGCCCAAGGCGCGGTGCGCGATTGCTTGCCGAATGCGCTCGAGCGTGTCATGATCGCGAACCGTCCCGTGAATCGAACCGGCGATCTGCGCGGCGCGAAAACCAGCATCGCCGAGATCGGATTTATTAAAAAAGACAATCCGCTCACGACTGGACGTCTGTTCCAAAATGTCTTCCGCGCCAGCATCGAGCGAGCGCGAACCATCCAGGACGACGACGACGACCCGCGATCCGGCGAGCGCGCGATGCGTGCGCTCGATACCGGCTGCCTCCAGTTCGTCCGCGCCATGGCGCAAACCGGCGGTATCCGTGAGCCGTACGCGCAGTCCGTCGATCACGATCGATTCCTCAATCGTGTCGCGCGTCGTTCCGGCAAGATGGGAGACCAGGGCGCGCTCTTGTCCTAACAGCGCGTTTAAGAGCGAGGACTTACCGGCATTGGGAGGGCCCACGATCGTCACGTGGACGCCGTCGCGCATGAGCGCACCAATCTCCCCGTCGTGCAACAAGCGCTCTAAGCTTGCGATGATGGGTTGGAGTTGGGCGCGCATTGCATCGCGATCGGGCTCAGGCACTTCGTCGGGATAATCAATCGACGCGGCAAGTTCTTCCAACAGGACCGCTAAACGCGATCGCAAGGAGCGCACTTCGTTTGCTAGTGCGCCACCCATATTCGCTAACGCCGCGCGGGCCGCAGAGCGATGTTCGGCGTCGATCAAGTCGGCAACCGAGGCGGCGGCGTGCAAATCCATCTTTCCGTGCAAGAACGCGCGCTGCGTAAACTCGCCCGGTTGCGCGTAGCGCGCCCCGCATGCCAGAAGTGCGCGCAGCACTTCCGCGGCCACAACCGGCGAGCCGTGTACGTGAAACTCAATGGTGTCTTCGCCGGTGTAGCTATGCGGCGCGAGTGCAAGCAGCGCAAGCCCGCGATCGATGAGCGTTCCACGTTCATCAACGATGTTTCCATACGCAGCCTCGCGTGCAGCGAGTGGGGCTTTTCGTTGGAACAGGCGGCTGGCTAACGCGGCCGCATCCGGGCCGCTGGCGCGCACGATTGCAATGGCGCCACGCCCCGGGGGCGTGGCAATTGCGGCAATGGTATCGGTTGCGGCGTTGCCGGTTATTTCGGGAATATGACGATGCGCCGTTCGGGCTCGACGCCCTCGGATTCGGTGCGCACGAACGGACTCTCTTGCAGCGACATGTGGACGATCTTACGCTCCGATGGGAGCATCGGCTCAAGCTTCTGCGGTTTCTTTTCGCGGACGCAACGTTCCAACGATGCAAGCGCGAGATTCTTGAGTTGATCGGCGCGGCGCGCACGATAGCCCTCGGCATCGATCGTGAAGTATTTGCGATTGTTTTTCACGCCAGCATTGATGATGTTATTGAATACTAAATTGATGGCTTCAAGGGTGTTGCCATGACGGCCGATCAGCATTGCGAGATCGGGTCCGGTAATCTCGAAGTACTCGCCTTCGCTGCGCGGGATGTAGCCGATGTCAACG
>JALYIF010000331.1 GCA_030775925.1 Vulcanimicrobiota bacterium
TTTCGAAATGGAGCCATGCAAACTCGGGCTTCGTCCACGAGTGGACGAAGATTAGCGCAAACCAGAACGTATCCGATTCCGATTTGCATCCACCGGCGATGGAACAGCACTGGTCGTTTGGCAGCGGCAAACCTTTTCCGGCAAAGTATGTTGACAACGACTATCAACGCGGCATTTTTGTTGATGCAAGCGTAAACGGCGTCCAGGGTCACTTTAAAATTGATACTGGTTCGTATTCCATTTTGCTTACTCAAAAATTCGCCGAGCGGGCTCGTGTGAAACATATTGGCACCTCAACGAGCACCGGCATCGGCCCTAAAGCGATTCATCCCAATATCGACCTGATCGAAAGCATGCGCTTCGGCGACAATACACTTTCTAACATGAAAGAAACCTCGGCCGATTTGGAATTTGGCAAGGATCGAGAGGGGCAGGTAGTCGACGGACTTATCGGCTTCGATCTCTTCGGTGGCGCCATCGTCGGTTTAAACATGGACTCCAATGAGATGACGCTCAGCGATCCAGCCACAACAGCGGTGGATACAAGCAAAGGCCTGAATGTCGTCGTCGATCTCGCAAATCTCACGCCCCATCTCCCGATGAAAATCGACGGGCGCATCCCAGTGCAGGCGACGCTCGATACGGGTAGCTACTTCAACATCATGTATGCTCAAGATCTCGAATCGAAATATGGGCTCGTCATGGTTGTGGATCAAAATCCGAATGCCATCCTAAATACGCATGTATTCATGGGAGGGGTTGGCGGATCCGAATTCGATAAATGCGGAACACTTGATAGCGCGACGCTGGGTCCGATCGTCTACCAGACGCCGACCGCGTGTAGTTCGCGCAGCCTGACGGACCGGGACATTCTGCTTGGCGTTGATTTTATAAAGCACTTCAATTTGGTTTTCGATTACCCGCACTCGCAGATCATTATGACGCCGCGCAAGGAATAGCGGCCTGCGGCGGATTTCCTAGTCCTACTCGAAAGAGAACGTCAGTATGGCAATATCGTCGCTGGGTTCCATCTCTCCGAGGACGTGATTCGCGACGGAACTTGCCGGGTGGGCAGACTTGCTGTGCATCGCTTCCGTGCATGCGGCCAACAAACGGCGTTCGCCGTCGAAAATGTCATGCCCGATCTCGATTAACCCATCAGTGTAAAGCACCATCATTGCTCCGGGCTCAAACGTAAACGAATGGGTCTTGATGTGCGGAGGGAGCGGATTCTCCACACCCAGCGGAAAACCGTGATTCGGTAAAACAATTGCCTCACCGTTTGAGCGCACCAGGATCGGCGCATGGTGGCCGGCTGCCGCATAGGTTACGGTGCGAAGTTTGGTATCGATCAGGCCGTAGACCGCCGTTGTGATGGACACGTGATGGTCGTTTAAGAAGAGCACCGTATTGGCTTGGTAGAGCACGCGTTCCGGAGCCGGGTCATCAAGACAAGCGGCTACAAAAATGGCCTGCTTGGCCTCGCCCATTTTTACCGCAGCGTCAACGCCGTGGCCACATACATCCCCGAGCGAAAATCCAATGCGGCCGTCCGGGAGCGCGAAGATGTCAAACCAATCCCCGCCCAATCTTTCAAGAGCATTCGCCGCCCGGTAGAGGGTGTCGATTTTCAGGCCCTTGGTGATGGGAAGCTCTTTTGCTAAAAAGCCTTTCATCAGTGCATCAACAACGTGTGCGTTTGCTTCGAGGGCTACTTGGCGTTCGTGAATGTCTGTCAGCGTGCCGAACCACTTCATGACGGCGCCGTCATCTGATCGGAAAGGCCGAGCACTGATACTAAACCAACGGTACATGCCTTCGGTGCTGCGAAGGCGCAGGATGGTGTTGAGCAGCGTGCCGTTGGCCAACGCATGCGCCCACTGCTGGGTCATTGCTTCCCGGTCGTCTTCGTGCACACTCGCTAGCCAGCGCCAACCCGCAGCTGTACGCGGCGTGAGACCGGTGTACTGGTGAAATTCTTGGTTGTACCATTCCAGTTTTCCGCGCGCGTCGGCAAGCCAGATGATGCATGGCAAGGCCTCGGCAAAAATCTGGAAGCCTTCGATGGCCGCCTGGTGGGCATACACCGGATGCACTGAGTCGATCGGCGGCCGGAATGGGCCGGCAGGCGGTTTCTCGAGAGTCGGACGCATGACGCAAACCAATTTTCAGGACGCAAGCAGTTCACGAGGGGGCAGCCCCTTATTCTACTCCCTGCCAAACAAAAAGACTGTACGTTATGGCGCAATGGCCCAACGGGCGCCCAGCCTGCTAGGCTCCCGGACTGTGGACGATATCGGCGTCCCGGAGCGCTGGCCGGAGCAGATCCGAAAATTGCTTTTGGGCAACCAGGTAGCATTCGCAAGTCGTATTTTCCAAGCCGGCCCGGTCGTCGATCGTGATGCAACCTTTGACGTAGTGGATAAAGCCGGCTCGCTGTAACTCGGCAAGCGCCATTGCCACCCCAGAACGCCGGCTTCCGAGCATCATTGCCAGGTACTCGTGGGTGAGCCTGATGTCGTCGTGCTGAACGCGGTCCTGCGACAGAAGCAACCAGCGAGCACAGCGCTCGTAAATACTGTGCAACCGATTGCACGCGGTCAGTTGCCCCAGGAAGTTTACATAGGCTTGCAGATAGCGGTCGAACAACGCGCGATACCGGTGATCGCTCTTTTGCAGATGGTGGAGATCCGCAATTGGGATTTTTATTGCGCGCCCAGGAACTTGACAGTAGCAGTCATTGGCGGTGGTAGAACTGCCCATGAGCAAGGGAATCGCTGAAGTGCCCTCGCGCCCAATCGTGCCGACTTCGATTTCAGACCCATCTTGCATGCGTGTTACAATCGACAGGACGCAGTCGATCGGAAAAAAAACATCGCGAATTTCTTCTTCTGCTTGGTAGATCAAATACCGGGGCGGCATTTCAACCATTTCCCCATGCGCAATTAAACGCGCCGTATCGGCAGCGCTGAGATCCCACAGCAGGGCATTTTGCCCCAGCAGTTCCGCGGTGATGGGGCTGGCTTTTACCCCGCCACGCGTTTTTCGATCTTTGCCAAGCACGGAGAGTCCTTCACCAATGTTCAGTCGATTTCTGACTGTGTCGACATCTGACATAGGCGCCCCTCCAGGACGTAGTCAATGCTGCCCATTTTGACTTTACGCGTTTTCTCTTCATGGAATCCGCGAGGGCAATCGCGCAACCGATGAATAGTGATTTGGGAATCTATGACCTGCTCATGATCGAGCCTTTTATCAATCCGTAGCATGGTTCCGCAGTGCTCGCAGACGACCATCAGTTGCGCCCTCCTACCCCCGCGACGAATCGGCAACGGCAAAGCCGCGCCTCTGCAGAGTACGTCCTTCATCTTAGCTTTGGAAGGGTGACTCGACTGTACGGATTCGGGCAATCAAAAGACGGGGTCAGAGCGGTGGGGAAGCTCCGGCGCGGTCCCCGTCATCTTCGACGGCAGCGACAACCAGATCGGAAAGCTCTGCGAGTTCGACAGGGGTCATTTTGCGCGCCATTCGCATCAGCGGTTCTAGGGTTCCCGTTTGCGCTGGGGCATCGTCCATGGGCTCGCGCAGTAGCCAAGCCGCAAAGCGTTCCATTTCAGCCGCCGGCATTTGCGACAGGACACTCCAAAGTGCAAGAACTCGAATCGAACGTAAGCTCATTTTGTACGCGTTTCGATAGAAGAAATAAAAGACCGGGCACGCGTAAATGCCCGGTCTTTTTTACAATCTGCGGTCGGAGGGACTCGAACCCCCAACCTACAAGTTCGTAGCCTGTTGCTCTATCCAATTGAGCTACGACCGCACATCGCTCTAGGCGACCAGAGATGGTACAACGCGGTCTTTCTCTTCCCTGCTTGGGAAAAGTCGCACTATTGAGAAACGCCCCGATAAACGGGGCGTTTCTGTGCATCCGGAGGGGGAGGGATTCGAACCCTCGGACCCCTTTAAGAGGGTCGGTCATTTAGCAAACGACTGGTTTCAGCCACTCACCCACCCCTCCGTAGGCGGCGTGCCATTTTCAATGCAGGCTTGCGGTCTCCTACGTACGCCGGCGACGACCGCGCCGCGTCACCCCGTCGAGTGCCCACGCGCTGGATGGCAACACCAAACAGATCAAGCTCAGCACAAACGCAGCGGCGTCGAGCCCCGCATAGGTATCGGGCGCGGTCAACGCGCCTTTTGCGAGAATATAATTCAACGCCAAGAACATGCCCCCAGCGCCGCCAAAGCGGGTGAGGATGCCGAGCACAAGTGCAATGCCTACGAGCACTTCACCCGCTCGAATCAAGTTTGAAAACAGCACGGCATTGGGCGCCACCACCGTTGCCAGAAACGTATGGTAGGGTCCAGTCGACTCGGCGGTCATTTTGCCAATCGACGAGGGCATGAATCCCATAAATTGCGCGCTACCGCTCGTCCATTTGGGAATACCGTGAATCAGCCAAAAAATGCCGGTATAGATGCGCACAATGGCCAGCCATTTTGCGAGCGCTTCAGACGAGGGCAGCATCATCGTTCCTTTCGTGCTGGGCCCTTGCGATGTTGATGGTCAAATTCGCGATGTCTTCAGCGGCGTTCGGTTTTGCCAATTGGGCAATGGCAGCTAGCATGGTGCTGCGCCGTTCGGGAGTCCGCAAGAAGGTACTTACTTTGCGAGCCAGGTCGCGTTCATTCTTCCCGCGCAGCGCTGCTTTGCGTTCGACTAAATAGCGCGTGTTGCGTTCCTCTTGTCCCGGCAACGGCTTGACTAAAACCATGGGAATTCCCGAAACCAGAGCCTCCGCGGACGTGAGGCCTCCGGGCTTTGTCAGCAGCAAATCACTTGCGTGCATGTAATCGTACACATTGTCCACAAAACTAAGCACGCGGATCGGATAGTCGACCCTCTGCGCGACTTGCATGATGCGCTCTTGCAACCGCGTGTTACGCCCTACGATTACGGTGGCCGAGAGAGGCTCTTGAACCGTACCAAGAGCTTTTAGCATCATCTCTAGGGGCCCGATGCCCAGCCCCCCTCCCATCAACAGCAGTGCCGCACGATCCTTGGGAATTCCTAACTCATCTCGCAGCGCTTGGCGGTCGGCGGGTGGCGCAATAAAATTTGCATTGACCGGTATGCCCGACACAATGATGCGCTCGGGCCTGACGCCACGCGCGATCAGCGTCTGCCGCATATCTTCAGTGGCGACAGCGTAGCCCTCGATATTGGTATGAATCCAAAATGAGTGGACGGCAAAATCAGTCACGACACCTACGACGGGTGGGGAATCGGCAAACTGATTCTTGTATTCCGACATCACCCCGCAGGGAAAGGCATGGGTGCACACCACAACATCGGGCTTCGTACGCTCGAGCAGCGCCCGGAGATTGGTGGCCGTAAATTGGTGAATCCAGGTGCGGAACGGGCCGACATCCGTCGCTCTTTCGGCTCTGGCGTAAATAAAGCGGTACATTTGGGGAATGGTTTTTACCATCCCCAGGTAGCCGTTGGAAACCACACTGGAAACCAGCGAAGCCGCGTACTTGTAGGAATTCACAATCTGCGCATTTGTATCGGGTTCACGATCGACAATCGCGGCCCGCACGGCAGCGGCGGCGGCTGTGTGGCCAACGCCGACATTGGCCGAGAGAAAAAGGACGCGAATTAGTCGCTGCCTTCCTCGGGTGCCGACTCTTCAGCCAGAACGAAGAAATCGTCCAGAATTTCCTGTGCAAGCTCGTCGTCGGAGAGCAATTCGCCGGTTGCGTTGGTGACGACGAATTCGTCTTCTTTCTCACAATAACAGACAGCGAACGTATGCTTTTCCTCGTCTTCTACCAAACCGACGACTTCAAATTCGAGCTGTTTTTCATCCGTTGTTTGAATCACGAGAACATCGCGCAGTTCGAGTTTTGAGGTCTGTGAGGATTCGCCGTTGGTTGGGGGCATGTTCGTCTCCTATTTGAGATAGCGCGCGATGTTGGCGTTGTGCTCTTGAAGCGTCTTTGCGAAGGCACTGTGGCCGTCACCTTTATACACGTAGTAGAGATACGAAGAAGGCCGAGGGGCAAACGCAGCCTCGATGGAGGGCCGCCCGGGATTGGCGATCGGCGTCGGCGGGAGACCGGCGTATTTATAGGTGTTATACGGTGTATCGATGGCTAAATCGGCGCGGGTGATTTCGGTTTTGTGTTCGGGGAAAATATATTCGAT
>JALYIF010000332.1 GCA_030775925.1 Vulcanimicrobiota bacterium
TGCCTGGCGTTCCGCTATGCTTTTGGCACGATGCGCCGTGCCTGGCGTTCCGCTATGCTTTTGGCACGATGCGCCAAAAACATTGCGCACGTAGCCGCGCGGGACCCCATGGAGATGTAGCGAAAGAATAATGTCCATGGCACGCGTACGCCGTAAGGCGACCGCGAAAACGCGTTTGAACTACGAGATAGCGGGGATTGCCGCGCTAGGCCTCGCCGTCCTTTTTGGAATCGCGCTGGTGGTACCGGCGTCGCACTCCGGGATCATTGGGTCCCACACTGCGGCGGCCCTTCGAGCACTTTTCGGAAATGGAGCCGGGCTCTTTCCTGTCTTGATCGCACTTTTCGCCGGTATTATCTTCCTCGAAATCAATGTTCCCCGCATGATTGCCACGCTCGGCATGGCAGCCCTGGGATATTTCTTGACCATCGATGCGGCTTTAGGCCGGCACGGCGGATTCCTCGGACTGAACATTTGGTCCGGTTTGCAGGCTCTATTGGGCGTGGCGGGAGCGCGCATGGTTCTCGCGCTCATGGCAATTTTACTGACCGTTTGGATTACCAATGTCTCCGTGAAAAAAGTAATTGGCTGGTGCATCATGCGTCTGCAAGCGATGCGCATGCCAACAATTCAGTTAGCCTTGCCTCAAGGGCACAAGTCCGTTCGCGAGGCATTCGACATCACGGCCGTCCCCGCCAATAAAAAAGCACGAGCCACCACGGAAGTCTCGACTGCCCTTGTCCCGGTGCCTGTCGAGCAGTATGTCATTGAAGAAGAAGCGCGCATTGACGACGATGAGTTCGACGAGGACGACCTTGACGATGAGGACGATGAGGTAGACGAATCGGACGATGTGGAAACCGAGGGCGACTTCGTCGAAACCCAAATCGATGAAGATGCCGCTGTGCCGGTGGTTGTTGGTGAGTATGAGCAACCGGGCCTCGGAGCACCTCGGACGTACCGCCTTCCGGATCTGGCACTCTTCGATCCGCCACAGGCGCAAATAACCGACGATTCAAGCCGGTCACATGTGCTGGAAGATACGCTAGCCTCATTTGGTGTAACCGCTAAGGTCGTGCACATCGAACGTGGCCCCTCGATTACGCGGTACGAGCTGAAACCCGACCGCGGCGTGAAAATTTCAAAAATTTCCGCACTCGCCGATGATATCGCCCTCGCTCTGGCGGCAACCAGCGTGCGTATCGAGGCGCCCATCCCCGGCAAATCGGCCGTCGGCATTGAGGTGCCAAACGCGACCGTTTCAGTTGTTGCCATCCGCGAAATTTTGGAAGCGCTCCCCTTCCGCGGTACGATTCCGCCGCTGAACATGGCGCTGGGCAAAGACATTACCGGACGCGCCGTGTTCGGTGATCTGGGAAAAATGCCGCATCTTTTAGTGGCCGGCGCGACCGGCAGCGGCAAGAGCGTCTGCTTGAATTGTATCATCGCGTCAATCTTAGTTTGCGCAACGCCCGATCAGGTGCAGTTGCTCATGATCGATCCAAAACGTGTCGAGCTTACGGTCTATAACGGAATTCCGCATCTCATTAAAGACGTTATCACCGATGCGCGGTTAGCGGCTGGCGCGCTCTTCGAAATGACCAAAGAGATGGACTCGCGCTACGAGCGTTTCGCCAAAGCCGGCGTCCGGAAAATCGAAGAGTATAACGCGAAATATCCAGAGGAGAAGCTCCCCTACGTTGTGATCGTCATCGATGAGTTGGCCGACCTCATGCTCATTGCGCCAGCAAAAGTGGAGACGACGATCTGCCGCTTAGCGCAGTTGGCGCGGGCAACGGGCATCCATCTGATCGTTGCAACACAGCGGCCGTCGGTCGACGTTATTACCGGAATTATTAAAGCGAACATTCCTTCACGAATCGCGTTCGCGGTGAGTTCGCAGGTCGATTCTCGCACGATTTTGGATATGGGTGGAGCGGAACGGTTACTCGGGCGTGGCGACATGCTGTACCTTCCGATCGATGCGCCCAAGCCCGTGCGTTCGCAGGGTGCGCTAATCACGGGCGCAGAGGTCAATCGCCTAGTGGATTTCTGGTCTAAACAAGCCCGTCCTGACAATTTGCTCGATGTCGAGGTCACGCCGATTGCGGATGACGAGACGAATAAGAATCTAGATCCGCTTTGCTACGATGCGGCCAAGTTCATTATCGAAACCAACTATGCGTCGACCGCGCAATTGCAATCGCAGTTTTCTATTGGCCATCCGCGAGCGGTGCGTCTTATGAAGCAGCTTGAGGAATATAAAATCGTCGGCCCGCACGAAGGTACCAAACCGCGTCGCATTATCGTGAGCCTCTCGGAGCTTGAAATCTTAGCTCCGCGACTCGGCCGGACCGACACGGTCCAGGCCGACTTATTCGCAACGGGCTCGTAAATCTTGGCACATTTGGTCGGGGATTAGCCTTCTCTACCTCAAAAGTACTTTGGCTGTCCCCCGCCCCCTGAGTACACTTAAGGCAAGCCCTCAGTCTTATTGGAGCCCACGTGATTTCTGATCCCGCACTCAGGCCGATCCAGCATAAAGTTGAAGAAGGCATCCCGCTGTCCCGCGAAGATGGCCTTGCCTTGTTTACTACGCAAGACATCCACACGCTTGGACGCCTTGCGCGGGAACTCAAGGTGCGTAAGAGCGGCGATAAGGTTTACTACGTTTTAAACCGCTACATCAATTCGACGAACGTTTGCTATGCAAATTGCAAATTCTGTTCGTTTGCGGTTGACGAGTTTAAAGAGGCAGACCGACTCGTGCGGATGTCCGCCGACCAAGTGATGGCTAAGGCGCTGGAAACCGGAACGAACTTCAATCAATTGCATATCGTCGGCGGCCACGATCCGCGCCAACTTTCGCTGGACTATTGGCTCCCGCTCATGCGGCGCTTCAAAGAGCGCTTGCCTCACGTGCAGCTCTCGTTGTTCACTTCAGCTGAAATCGACTACATGGCGCGCCGCCACCGCCTTGGCTATCCCGAAATCCTCAAGCAACTGAAGGAAGCCGGCCTCGATAATATCAA